>NZ_JBEZNL010000001.1:0-21306 GCF_040653275.1 Streptomyces sp. NPDC048002
GCCAGAAGGGCGTCCAGGTTTGTCTTCACACACTGACCAACGGGCGCCCTTCGCCATGGTCGCGACCAGCACACACATCGGACTCACTCATCTAGTCCTCGACGGGAGAAGCGGGCCCCGCGCCGCGCGCGGAGCGCTCCCAGTACCCCCCTGTGCGCCCTGTCCCCCGGACCGGCGGCTCGCGATAGTGGCCCCTCCATCTCGATCGGGGGAGGCGACGTGGGAAAGCGGGACACGGCCACGGTGTCCGAGTCGGAACGGCTGCTCTTCGGCGGCCCCCTGCGCTACGACATGGGCTGGAACCAGCACGGGGACGCGTTTCTCGAACTGAACTTCCGCGCCATGCTCGGACGTCTGCCCGGACTGCTGGCCTCCAGCTTCCGGCTCGCCTGGCAGGCCGACCGCCGGGCGGCGCGGACCGTACTGGCGGCCGAGGTGGGCCGGGGACTCGCCCAGGCCGTGAACCTGCTCGCCGTGAACACCGTGCTGGGCCGGCTGATCGCCGCCGGAGCCATCGAGGACCGGCTGCGCCAGGCCCTGCCCGCCCTGGCCACGATGGCCGCGGTCACCCTCCTCGGAACGCTGCTGCGGGCCGCGTCCGTCTACGCCACCGGACGGCTGGAACCCAAGGTCGAGCGGGTGGCCACCGAGCTGTACCTGGAGCGGGCGGCGGCGGTCGAACTGGCCGCCATCGAGGACCACGCCTTCCACAAACTGCTGGACACCGCCCAGTACGGCGCCATGTCGGCACGGCGCATGATCTCCTACAGCGCCCGCGTGGTGAACGCGATGATCTCGCTGATCGCGGCGGCCGGCGTCCTGACCGTGCTGCACCCCGCGCTGCTGCCGCTGCTCGCCACCATGACGGTGCCCAGCGCCTGGGGCGCGCTGACCAACGCGCGGCGCCGCTACGAGTCCTTCCACACCTGGGTGCAGCACGTCCGGGCCGGCCAGCTGATCAGCGGCCTGCTCACCGCACCGGACGCCGCTCCGGAGATCCGGGTGCACGGCGTCGGCCCGTTCCTGCTGCGGCACTACCGGGCGATGTCGGAGACGGCGGAGGCGGAACAGACCAGGCTGGCCCGGCTGGCGGCCCGCACCGGACTGATCGCGGCGGGCTGGACCGGCCTGGCCGCGGTGGCCACCTACGCCACGCTCGGCTGGCTGCTGCTGGCCGGGACGATGGCCCTGTCCGTGGCGGGCACCGCGGTGATCGCCGTACGGACCGGCTCGGCCAGCCTGGACAGCCTGGTGCTGGAGATCAACCAGCTGCACGAGGAGGCCCTGTTCGTGGGCGACCTCCAGCGGCTGTACGTCGAGGCCGCCGAACGCGCGATACCGGTCGGCGGCACACCGCTGCCGGAGGACCCGCGGGAGATCCGCTTCGAGGACGTCAGCTTCAGCTATCCGGGCGAGTCCACCCACCCCGCCCTGGACGGGGTCACCCTGACCCTGCCCCTGGGCCGGATCGTGGCCCTGGTCGGCGAGAACGGCTCCGGCAAGACCACCCTGGTCAAGCTGCTCGCGGGCCTGTACAAGCCGGACCGGGGCCGGATCCTGTGGGACGACGTCGACGCGGCGGGCGCCGACCGGCACCGGCTCGCCGAGCGCATCGCGATGGTGGCGCAGGACTTCAAGAGGTGGCCGTTCACCGCCCGGGTCAACGTCGCCCTCGGCCGTCCGGGGGCACCGCTGACCGAGCAGCGGCTGGCGGAGGCGGTGGCCGCGGCCGGCGCGCAGGAGGTGGTGGCCGATCTGCCGCGCGGTCTGGACACCCTGCTGGCGCGGCAGTTCAGCGGCGGGCACGAGCTGTCCGGCGGGCAGTGGCAGCGGCTGGGCATCGCGCGGGCCGCCTACCGGCGCGGACGCATCCTGATCGTGGACGAGCCGACGGCCGCGCTGGACGCCCGAGCCGAGGTGGAGGTCTTCGACAGGATCCGCGCCCTGGCCGCGGCCGGGCAGACGGTGGTGCTGATCACGCACCGGCTGGCGTCCGTGCGCCACGCCGATCTGGTGCACGTGCTCGACCAGGGCCGGCTGGTGGAGTCCGGTACGCCCGACGAACTCCTGGCCGGCGGTGGTCTCTACGCGGAGCTGTACGCGCTCCAGGCGGAACAGTTCACCTCACCGGTGCCCGCCCCTGAGGCGGGCTGAGCCCCGCGCGGCCCGGCCCCGCGGGCGGGCCGCCGCGCGGGCCGGCCGCCCTCAGGCGGCCACGTCGACGGCCAGGTCACCGCGCACGATCACCAGGAAGGTGTCCGTCGCGAGGTCCATCACGACCTCGGCGGCCATGCCCTCCCGACGCCGCGCCTGCGCGAACTCCTCCGCCGGCCACGAGCCCCTGGGGCCACCGGCCGGAAAGCGCTTGAGCACCGTTCGCCTGTTCACCCTGCACCTCCATGTAGCGCTGTACTCGAAGAGTTAAACGCCAACAGCGGGGTGAACGCCTCGCCAAGTGACGGTACTGAGACGTAGTTGACATCCCTCCACAGCGGACTGTGAGGTGGATCTCAATTTTGTCCCGTTTTCCGTTACTTTCCGGCTCAGTCCTCGTACTCGTCGTGATACCGGACGCGTTCACTGTCCGCGAGCGTCCCCAGGGTCGACGCGCGCCCCTCGGGTCTCTCCCACCCCTCCTGCCGGCCCAGCGCGGTCAGGTCCAGGAAGCTGGTGGCCGATCCCAGCCCGTCCAGTCCGCGCTCGAACGTCGAGTAGGTGTGGAACACCCGGTCGCGATCCCTGAGGAAGCAACTCACGCCCGGTCTCTCCACGGGTACCCCGTCACGCTCCAGGGTCACCTCGAAATCGCGGTTGAAGTCGTTCCCGTGGGAGGAGAGCCAGGGCACCGTCCAGCCCATCCTCGCCTTGAACGGCAGGATCCTCGTGTACGGCGCCCGGGAGACCGCCACCAACGAGGTGGAGCGGGACCGCAGATGGGCGAGGTGTCCGACCTGGTCCAGGAAGGCCGAGCAGCCGCGGCAGCCGGTCTCCCACTCGGGTGCGAACATGAAGTGGTGGACGACGAGTTGGTGCCGTCCCTCGAACAGGTCGAGCAGGGTGGCCTTGCCGTCGCCGCCCTCGAAGACGTACTCCGTGTCGACCTCGACCATCGGCAGGCCGCGCCGCTCCGCGTTGAGCGCGTCACGGGCACGCGTGGCCGCCTTCTCCCTGACCAGTAACTCCTCGCGCGCCGCGCGCCATTGAGCACGCGAGACGATCTCCGGCAACGCCATGGGCTCCTCCTGTGCGACGGTCCGTTCCGGGTAATGACCGGTGCGGGGCGCACAACTCATCGGCGGGGCCCGAGATTCTTCGGTACGGGTCTGTGAAGGCCGTCCGTCTCAGGCGAACTGGCGGACGCCGGGCCCCCGTTCCCGCAGCTCGGCGAGTTCGTCCAGCAGCCCGGCGAGCTGCCCGGTGCACTGCGGAGTGATGCGGCCGGAGTCGTCGAGGTCGACCGCGCAGGCGGTGGTGGTGTCGACGAGCCGTTCGAGAGCCCCGGCGACGTCCTCCGTGCCCGCCGAGTGCCGGGCCAGGGCGGGAAGTTCGGCGGCGGCGAGGGCGATGGCGGCGCGGGCCTCGGCGAGCGTGCGGTACGCCTCCCGGCGCAGGGTCCAGCGGGTGGCCCGGTGGACGGTCCCGTCGGCCTCGCCCTGTACGTGCGCGAGGTACGCGCGTGCGGCACGCTCCGCCGTCGCGAGCCGGGCCCGCACTCCCCCGCCCCGCTGCCCCGGCATCGGCAGATGCCCCACGACCAGGACGATCGCGCAGGCCAGCAGGGTCTCCCCGATCCGGCTGACCGAGGCCTGCGGCTCACCGCCGACCATGACCAGCGCCAGGACGAGAACCGTCACGACTCCGGTCTGGGCCGCGAAGTGCCGGGTCGCGACGGGGATGAGGGCGCCGCACACCGCGACGAGCGCGACGAGCCCCTCCGGCCGTGGCAGCACGGCCGCGAACCCGGCGAAGAGCAGCGCGCCGAGCACGGTCCCCGCGGCCCGGCACAGCACCCGGGAGACCAGGGGCCCGAGGTCCGGCTTGACCAGGAAGACGGCGGTGGCGGGCAGCCAGTACCAGTGCGCGTGCTGCCCGTACCAGCCGGAGCCGTGCAGGAAACGCGCGCATCCCACGGCGGCGCCGAAGCACAGGGCGACCCGCAGCCCGTACTCGCGTCCGCCGCCGCCCAGAACCGTCCGCACGAGCGTGCCGGGGGACCGCCGCCGGGTGTGCAGATCCCCGCCGGCGGGCTTGTCGAACGCCTCGGCCGCCCGCAGCAGCGCGTCGTCGAGGGCGCGCAGCGCGGGCGCGTTCCGCAGGGGCGCGGGCAGCGGCCCGGGGGCGGTGTTCCCGCGTACGGCGGCGGCGAGCCGGCGGGGGCCTTCGGCGGCCCGCTCCGGTACCGCTTCCCCGGCCCAGGCCAGCGCGGTCGCGGCCTCGGCGAGGGGCAGGGCGGCCGCGTACTGCGCGTGCAGGCGGCGTTCGGCGGAGGAGGAGGCGTACCGCCGCAGCCGCGGGCCGTCGAGGGCGTCCTGCGCGTGGTCGAGGGCGGCGGTGAGCGCGGCACGCCGGGCGGGGGCACGGTCCGTGCCGGCGGCGCCGAGGAGCCCGGCGATCGCGTCGTACACGGCGGCGACGGCCTGCCGTTCCCCGTCGAAGCGGAAGTCACCGGCGAAGGAGCCCGGACCGGGCAGCACCAGCCGCAGCGCGAGCAGCCACCCGGCCCCCACCAGATAGGCGAGCCCGCGCTGCCAGCCCGTCCCGGGCAGCGGCATCCCGGCGCCGATCGCGGACGCGACGAGCAACTGGGTTCCGGCGGTGGAGGCGACGGGCCCGACGGCGCTGACGCTCCCGGCCAGCAGCCCGACCAGGGTGAGCAGCAGGGTCAGGGCGAGCGCGCCGAGCGTGTGTCCGCCCCAGGTCCCGATCACCAGTCCGGCGGCCCCGGCGAGCGCGGGCACCCCGAGCCGCTCGACGGCCGCCCGCCGGCTGCCGGGCCGGTCGGCGACCCCGGCGAGCATGGCGGCGACGGCCGCCACGACACCGAAGGCGGGCAGACCGGCGAGCACGGCGCCGAGCAGGAGCGGCCCGCCCGCGAGTCCGCCCCGCACCACGGCGCTCCACGGCACGGGTCCGCGCTGGGCGCGGAAGGCATGGGTGAGCCAGAGGGGCAGTGCGGGTGCGGGGCGCGACACGGGGCTCCTGTCGGGGCGAGGGCGGAATGCCTTCGGGCGACGGTGACCGGGCGCTGACGTCCCTCCAGGGTAGATCGCCCGTCCGAAGATCCAGGAACAGGCGTATTTCCCGGGTGTGACATCCCTGGGAGAGCCGTACCCCGGCCGTCGCCGCGGCGCGTGCCCGGTGCGCGCCGCGGCGGCGGCGAGGACACCGGCGAACCCGGTACGCCGGTCCGCGCCGGTGCGGGTCAGGATTCCCGGAGGTCGCGGTGGCGGTGGCGGGTCGGCGGGTGGTCCAGTTCCTCGGCCACCCTGTGGAGCGCGCCCGGCGGGGCCGCCCGCAGCCGGCGCAGCGCCGCACCGCGGAACGCCCGCAGCTCCGCCCTCGCCCGGGTCTCGTACGGGCCGCTCGGACGCTTTCCGAGCGCGCGCGGCCAGGTGTACGCGGCGAAGCTCCGTACGACCGGCCGCGGACGGGGGCGGCGGCCCTCGCGCGCGGCCCGCGCGGTCTCCGCGTGGGAGTGGCGCAGGTCCACCAGGGCGTGCGCGGTGCACGGGCCCGCCGTGCCCCGGGGCCAGTAGGGCGGCGCGGACCGATGACGGTTCGGGACGTGATGCGCGGTGTGTGACATGAGTGGGGCCAAGCGTCGCGGGCCCGGTGGCCGGTGTCGACCGGATATTCGGTGCGCGGATCCGCGCGCCGGAGCGCGCGCGGCGAAATTCGGATGCGCCGCCGCCGACCGCGCCCGAGGATCGGTGGGTTGTCCGCCGTTCGTCACCTCGCTCCGGGAGCCGCCGTGATCCAGCGTGTCATCAACCCCGCTCTCTTCCCTCCGCCCACCTACGCCCACGCCTCCGTGGTCGAGGCGGGGACGAGGATCGCGTTCCTGGCCGGTTCCGTACCGCTGGACGCGGAAGGGAGGATCGTCGGCGAGGGGGACCCGGTCCGGCAGGCCGAGCAGGTCATCGCCAACCTGCGGGAGCAACTGGCCGGGATCGGCAGCGACCTGGCGCACGTACTGTCCACCGAGGTGTACGTGGTGAGCGCCGAGACCTCGGTGCTGTCCTCCGTGTGGGAGGTGGTGGAGGCGTCCGGACTCAGCGTCGGCCCGCACTCCTCGACCCTGCTCGGGGTGGCCTGTCTCGGCTACACCGGTCAGCTGGTGGAGATCACGGCCACCGCCGTCGTCCCTCAAGCGCCGGCCTCATGAGCGAGGTCAGGCTCCGGCGGGCCGCCTCCGCCGACGCGGCCGAGGTGGCCGACGTGTGGCTGCGCTCCTTCGCCGCCGCGCTGCCCACCGTGGTCCGGCCCCGCTCGGACGACGAAGTACGCGACTACTTCCGGGAGTTCGTCGTCCCCCGGCAGGACACCTGGGTGGCCGAGGCGGACCAACGGCTGGTCGGAGTGATGGTCCTGCACGGCGAACGCATCTCCCAGCTCTACCTGGATCCGGACTGGCGCGGGCGCGGCATCGGCGACCTGTTCCTCCGGCTGGCCAAGGAGCGCAGCCCGCAGGGGCTGAACCTGTGGACCTTCCAGGTCAACAAGCCCGCCCACCGCTTCTACGAACGCCACGGCTTCGTCGCGGTCGAGCACACCGACGGCAGCACGAACGAGGAGCACGAGCCGGACGTACGGTACGTCTGGCAGCCCCAGGGCCCGCCCGTCGGCCCCGCCGAAAAGGCCGGGTCGCCGCAGAGGGCCAGGGGCTAAGGTCGGGACATGGCTTCCGAGGCAGACGACAACGAGCGCACCGCGACGGCACCCGACGCCGCCGTGGCCGCCGCCGAGGCGGCCGGTCCGCAGTCCGGTGAGAGCGTGCGGATCGACAGCTGGATCTGGGCGGTGCGGCTGATCAAGACCCGTTCGCTGGGCGCCACCGCCTGCAAGGGCGGTCATGTGCGGGTCAACGGCGAGCGGGTCAAGCCCGCGTACTCGGTGCGCGTCGGCGACGAGGTCCGGCTGCGGCACGAGGGCCGGGAACGGGTCGTCGTGGTCAAGCGGCTGATCCGCAAGCGGGTCGGCGCCCCGGTCGCGGTGCAGTGCTACGTCGACAACTCCCCGCCGCCCCCGCCCCGCGAGGCCGTCGCCCCGGCCGGTGTCCGTGACCGCGGCGCCGGCCGCCCGACCAAGCGGGACCGGCGCGACCTGGAACGGCTGCGCGCCCTGGAGAAGGGCAGCAGCGGCCCCGGCCCCCGCTGAAGCGCCCCGTCGGACCGGACCGTACGCACGGCGACGGCCGCGTCCGCCCCGGGTCCCCGACCCGTCGGACGCGGCCGTCGCCGCACGTGCGGCCGCTCACGCCCGCCGCCGCACCAGCCGCAGCAGTTCCGCGTTGTGAGCGCGCCGCGCCCAGGCGACGAGGGCGAGCGGCACGATCAGGATGAGCGGCGTGGCCGCGTTCTCCCCGTCGAAGACGGAGACCTGGACGACGAACGCCCCGACCATCAGCGCGCCGAGCGCGATACCCGCCACGGACTGGAGCACCGGGATCAACAGGGCGACGGCTCCGGCGAGTTCGAGAGCGCCGATGGTGTACATGCCCGCGCTGCCCCAGCCCAGTTCGTCGAAGGCGTCGACGGCGGTGGAGTGGGCGATCAGCTTCGGCAGGGCGCTCGCCACGGCGAAGAACAGCGCGAGCACGATCTGGAGCCCGCGCAGCGCGATCCGGGCGCGCCGTCCGCGGGCGGTCGCGGACTCGGCGATGACGGAGGCGGAGGCGGAGGCGGAAGCGGGGACGGCGGCAGGGGCAGCGGCGGCGGTGGTCTCGGACATCTGGTTCTCCCGGGTACGGCGGTGTGTGTCGCGGTCAGGAATACAGACCGCCGCCGGTCCCGAAACTCATCGCCGTCAGGGGGACTTGGGCTCCTTCAGCGGGAACCAGCCGTGCCCGACGTACCAGTGCCCGCCGGCCCGCAGATGGTCGCCCACCGCCCGTTCCACGGCCGTGCGCCGGGGCAGCCCCTCGACGGGCAGGTCCGGGTCGCCGAACACGAACCGCACCGGTTCGGTGTCGGCCCGGTCGGTGTCCTCGCGCACGATCCGGAACCGCTCCTGGAAGCGGACGATGTTGGAGTCGGCCGGGAGGTACCGCTTGAGCTGCGGATCGAGCAGCCAGGAGTGGCACACCGCGGCCGGGTGGCGTTCCTCGGGGAAGTGCCGCGCGAAGAACTCCCGGGCCAGGTCGAGGGACCGGTCGCAGGCGGCCGGGGTGAGCGGCCCGTGGAAGTCGGGGATGTGCAGGTTGAGGCAGAGCGCGTCCGGCGCCAGGGCCTGCCCGGTGCGCGGGCCCGGCCGGGCCCGCTCGAACTGGAGCCGCCCCAGCTGGTACAGCTCCCCGCGGAAGTGCCGGACGAGCCATCCCGGCGCCTGGACCCCGGTCCGCCCGTATCTGCGGCGGTGCACGGCCATGTTCCGGCCGAGGTCGGCGAGGGTGCGCCGGCTCACGTCGGCCGGGATGCCTCGCTCGCGGTGGTAGGCGCGCGTGTGCGGCAGCGCCGCGAGGAACACGTACACGGGAAAGCAGCGCTGGAGAGGGCCGGCGGGCCAGTCCAGCTCGGGCAGTTCCACGCCCGCGCCGACCGTCCCCGGGTCCCGGAGGAGTTCCTCGACGGAGGCGGCCAGGAACCGGCTCAGCTCGGGGTCGTCGGTGACCCTGCGGCGCATCCGGACGAGGACCTCGATGTCCTCGTGGGGCACGGCGAGGTCGATCAGGGTCTCGGGCAACTCGTCGGCGTCCGGCAGCTCCATGCCACCCCCTCTTTGTGTACGCGCCTTCGAAGAGTACGTTCCGAAGGAGGAGGAGTGATCCCGATGCGTACGGGCAGTGAGCCGACGACCGCGCGCAGTGCGCTGCGGACGCGGTTCTGGCTGAGTGTGTGGGGTCTGGTCTGGGCGGTGTTCGGCACGGTGGCGTTCGCGCTCGCGGACCGCACCGGCTGGGCCGTCGCCTGCGGGGTGCTGGCGCTGGTCGTCGCCGTGGACCTGTCCTTCGTCGTCCGGCACATCCGGCAGGGCCCGCACTACCAGCCGGGCCCCGACGTGCCGCCCTACCTGCCCCCGGACCGCCACTGAGGGCTCAGGACTCGAACCGGGCCGCCTTCACGTACTCCGGGTTGGGGTCCAGCGCGGCGGCCAGCCGGAAGTGGCGCGTCGCCTGCTCGCCGCGCCCCTGCCGCTCGTAGGTGCGGGCCAGCGCGAAGTGCGCGAAGGCGTTGTCCGGCTCGCGCTCCAGGACGATGGTGAACTCCAGCTCCGCGGGCCGCAGTTGGGCGGCGGCGAAGAAGGCGCGGGCGCGCAGCAGGCGCGCGGCGGTGTTCTCGGGGTGCGCGGCGATGACACCGTCGAGCAGTTTCACCGCGCCCCGCGGGTCCCGCGCGGCGAGCAGGTGCTCGGCGGCACGGAAATCGATGACATGCGTCTCCGGAGTACGTCCGGTCCAACCGCTGGTCTCGGGCACGGCAGATCCCTTCCCTCGCTGAAGGGCTTCAACGCCCCGACGGGGCGCCGCTATTCCTGGGGCGCCCGGGACGCACGGCGTTCGAGCCCGGCCCACACCTCCCGCACCCGCCGCCGAAGCCGGTCCAGGGGGACGTCGTTGTCGATGACGAGGTCGGCGATCTCCCGGCGCTGCTCCCTGCTCGCCTGGGCGGCCATCCGCGCGCGGGCGTCCTGCTCGGTCATCCCGCGCAGCCGGACCAGCCGGTCGAGCTGGGTCTCGGGGCTCGCGTCGACGACGATCACCAGGTCGTAGAGGCCCGCCAGGCCGTTCTCGGTGAGCAGCGGTACGTCGTGCACCACGACCGCGTCCTCGGCGGCGGCCCGCTCCAGCTCCTGGGAGCGGGTGCCGACCAGGGGATGCACGATCGAGTTCAGTACGGCGAGCCGCTCGGGGTCGGAGAAGACGATGGAGCCCAGCCTGGGGCGGTCCAGGCTGCCGTCCTCGGCCAGGACGTCCTCGCCGAAGGCCGCCACGACCGCGGCGAGCCCGGGGGTGCCGGGTGCCACGACCTCACGTGCGATGCGGTCCGCGTCGATCAGCACGGCTCCGCACTCCACGAGCAGCCGCGACACCTCGCTCTTGCCGGCACCGATACCGCCGGTCAGGCCCACTTTCAGCATGACCCGAGCTTAGGCCGTGTCCGACCCTTCCCGTCCGCTCCGCGGGGTCAGTTGTCACCTTCCCGTTCGGCGAGGAAGCGCTCGAACTCAAGACCGATCTCGTCCGCCGAGGGGATCTCGACCGGCTCGGCGAGCATGTTGCCGCGCGACTCGGCGCCGGCGGCCGCGTCGTACTGGTGCTCAAGTCCCTGCACCAGGGCGACCAGTTCCTCGTCGCCCTCCTGGATCTGGCGGTCGATCTCGGTCTGGGTGCGGTGGGCCTCGGTGCGCAGGGCGTGCGCGATGCCGGGGAGGACCAGTCCGGTGGCGGCCGTGATGGCCTCCAGGACGGTCAGGGCCGCGTCCGGGTAGCCGGAGCGGGCGATGTAGTGCGGCACGTGCGCGGCGACGCCGAGCACGTCGTGGCCCGCCTCCATCAGCCGGTACTCCACCAGCGACTCGGCGCTGCCCGGCACCTGCGCCTCGTCGAAGGGACTGCGGTGCCCGGGGACGAGGTCGGTGCGGTTGCCGTGCGGGGTGAGGCCGACGGGCCGGGTGTGCGGGACGCCCATGGGGATGCCGTGGAAGTTCACGGACAGCCGGACGCCGAGCCGTTCCACGATCTGCTGGACGGCGGCGGCGAAGCGCTCCCACTCGACGTCCGGCTCGGGGCCGGACAGCAGCAGGAAGGGCGCGCCGGTGGCGTCCTGGACGATCCGTACCTCGATGGCGGGGACCTCGTAGTCGGTCCAGCGGTCGCGCTTGAACGTCAGTAGCGGGCGGCGGGCCCGGTAGTCCACGAGCCGGTCGTGGTCGAAGCGGGCCACGACCTGGTGGGGCAGCGAGTCGAGCAGCCGGTCGACGATCTGGTCGCCGGTCTCGCCCGCGTCGATGTATCCGTCGAAGTGGTAGAGCATGACCAGGCCGGCCGACTCCTGCGCGAGCGCCATGTCGATGACGGCCAGGCCCTTCGGCTCCCATGCGTACAAACCCTGCGGATCAAGCACAGTGACCGCTCCTCCTCGTGTTCACACGGAACAACGCGGCCCGGAGCAGGGTCATTCCCCGGATCATGAAAACTCGGCGAGCCGCAACTCCCCCTGGGGGCGCGGGGAACTGCGCGACAAGCCCCCGCCGGCCCGCTGCCGACGCACGACCCGGGCACGCCGAAGGGGCCGCACCTCGAAAGGTGCGGCCCCTCAGCGAACCAACTACCCGACCTCAGCGGTCAGCGTTCAGCTCTGGCCACCGGCCAGCTTCTCGCGGAGCGCGGCAAGCGCCTCGTCGGAGGCGAGCGCACCGGAGTTGTCCGCACCCTCGGAGGAGTACGAGCCGCCACCGGAAGCGGCCGGAGCCGCAGCCTCGCCGCCCTCGGCCGCGGCAGCGGCGTCGGCCTCGCGGGACTTGATGACCTGGGCCTGGTGCTGCTCGAAGCGCTGCTGCGCCTCGGCGTACTGGCCCTCCCACGCCTCGCGCTGGGTCTCGTAGCCCTCGAGCCAGTCGTTGGTCTCGGGGTCGAAGCCCTCGGGGTAGATGTAGTTGCCCTGGTCGTCGTAGGACGCGGCCATGCCGTACAGGGTCGGGTCGAACTCGACCGAGGCCGGGTCGGCACCGAAGGACTCGTTGGCCTGCTTCAGCGAGAGGCTGATGCGACGACGCTCGAGGTCGATGTCGATGACCTTGACGAAGATCTCGTCGTTGACCTGGACGACCTGCTCCGGGATCTCCACGTGGCGCTCGGCCAGCTCGGAGATGTGGACCAGACCCTCGATGCCCTCGTCCACGCGGACGAACGCACCGAACGGAACCAGCTTGGTGACCTTACCCGGGACGACCTGACCGATCTGGTGGGTCCGGGCGAACTGCTGCCACGGGTCCTCCTGCGTCGCCTTCAGCGACAGGGAGACACGCTCGCGGTCCATGTCGACGTCGAGGACCTCGACGGTGACTTCCTGGCCGACCTCGACAACCTCGGACGGGTGGTCGATGTGCTTCCAGGACAGCTCGGAGACGTGCACCAGACCGTCGACGCCACCCAGGTCCACGAAGGCACCGAAGTTGACGATCGAGGAGACGACGCCGGAACGGACCTGACCCTTCTGCAGGGTGGTGAGGAACGTCTGGCGGACCTCGGACTGGGTCTGCTCCAGCCAGGCACGGCGGGACAGGACCACGTTGTTGCGGTTCTTGTCCAGCTCGATGATCTTCGCCTCGAGCTCCTTGCCCACGTAGGGCTGGAGGTCGCGGACACGGCGCATCTCGACCAGGGAGGCCGGGAGGAAGCCGCGGAGGCCGATGTCGAGGATGAGACCACCCTTGACGACCTCGATGACGGTACCGGTGACGATGCCGTCCTCTTCCTTGATCTTCTCGATGGTGCCCCAGGCACGCTCGTACTGGGCGCGCTTCTTCGAGAGGATCAGGCGGCCTTCCTTGTCCTCCTTCTGAAGGACGAGGGCCTCGATCTCGTCGCCGACGGCGACGACCTCGTTGGGGTCGACGTCGTGCTTGATCGAGAGCTCGCGGCTCGGGATGACACCTTCGGTCTTGTAACCGATGTCGAGCAGGACCTCGTCCCGGTCGACCTTCACGATGACGCCGTCGACGATGTCGCCGTCGTTGAAGTACTTGATCGTCTCGTCGATCGCGGCGAGGAAGGCTTCCTCGTTACCGATGTCGTTGACCGCAACCTGCGGGGTGGTGGCGGTGGTCTCGGTGCTGCTCGTCATGTGGGAAAGGGCTCCGGTTACGGACAGAAAGTCGTAGGTACTGCTACGCCGGGAGCCCGTATCGCTCTGAAGAAGCCGGACAGCTTAGGAAGCGCCCCACCGGCGAACCGGCGATGCGCCTCGACAACCGAGGGGACATACAACAGATGCGAGCGCAGCCTGCTACGTCTGAGGTGCGCAGGCCCGCAGCGCAACTTGTAGCATACGGGGGCAGCCGGGCAGGGTCAATGCGCGAAGCCACACACCCGGGGCGGATCGCCGCATACCCGGCACAAAACCTGTCTCACGAGGCCACGCGCGCGTGTCAGCGCCCCTTTCGTGACGGCCGCCGCGACGGGTTGGACGGAAGAGTACGACGAGGGAGCCGATCATCCAAGAGCCCGTATCCAACGAGACCGTCGCCGGGCCAGTCACCGGGCCCGGGACCGAGCCGGAGGCCACCCGGCGTACCGCCGGGGTCGCGGAGAGTTCCCGCGCCAACCGGGGCTGGTGGGACCGCAACGCGGACGACTACCAGGTCGAGCACGGCACCTTCCTCGGCGACGACCGCTTCGTCTGGGGCCCGGAGGGCCTGGACGAGGTGGAGGCGGAGCTGCTCGGACCGCCGGAGGAGCTGAAGGGCCGCGACGTCCTGGAGATCGGCGCCGGCGCCGCCCAGTGCTCGCGCTGGCTGGCCGCGCAGGGCGCCCGCCCGGTCGCCCTGGACCTCTCCCACCGCCAGCTCCAGCACGCGCTGCGGATCGGCGGCGACTTCCCGCTGGTCTGCGCCGACGCGGGCGTCCTGCCGTTCGCGGACGCCTCCTTCGACCTGGCGTGCTCGGCCTACGGGGCGCTCCCCTTCGTCGCGGACCCGGTGGAGGTGCTGCGCGAGGTGCGCCGGGTGCTGCGTCCGGGCGGCCGGTTCGTCTTCTCCGTCACCCACCCGCTGCGCTGGGCGTTCCCGGACGAGCCCGGCCCCGAGGGCCTGTCGGTGTCCGCCTCGTACTTCGACCGCACGCCCTACGTCGAGCAGGACGAGTCGGGCCGGGCGGTGTACGTGGAGCACCACCGGACGGTCGGGGACCGGGTCCGGGACATCGTGGCGGCGGGCTTCCGCCTGGTCGACCTGGTGGAGCCGGAGTGGCCGGCCTGGAACAGCTCCGAGTGGGGCGGCTGGTCCCCGCTGCGCGGCAACCTGATCCCGGGGACGGCGATCTTCGTCTGCGTAAGAGACTGACCGCAGAGACTGACCGCAGAGACTGCCCCGTAGAGACTGGCCGTGTGATCCGCTACGACGCGCTGGACGCCCTTCCCGTCCGCAGTGCCCTTCCCGGTCTGACCGAAGCCCTGGAGGGGCACGGCACGGCGGTCCTCGTGGCGCCGCCGGGCACCGGCAAGACCACCCTCGTCCCGCTGGCGCTGGCCGGCCTGCTGGACGGTGCCGCGCCCGCCCGGCGGGTGGTCGTGGCGGAGCCGCGCCGGATCGCCGCGCGGGCCGCCGCCCGCCGGATGGCCTGGCTGCTGGGCGAGAGCGTCGGGGACGGCGTCGGTTACACCGTGCGCGGGGAGCGGGTCGTCGGCCGGAACGCGCGCGTGGAGGTCGTCACGACGGGTGTGCTGCTCCAGCGCCTCCAGCGGGACCAGGAGCTGGCCGGTGTGGACGTCGTCGTCCTCGACGAATGCCACGAGCGGCATCTGGACGCGGACACCGCGGCGGCGTTCCTGTGGGACGTGCGGCAGACGCTCCGCCCCGAGCTGCGGCTGGTGGCCGCGTCGGCGACGACCGACGCGGAGGGCTGGGCGGGGCTGCTGGGCGGGGCGCCGGTGGTCGAGGCGGCGGGCGTCTCGTACCCGGTGGAGGTGGTGTGGGCGCCGCCCGCCCGTCCGGTGCGGCCCCCGCACGGCATGCGCGTCGATCCGGCGCTGCTGGAGCACGTGGCGTCGGTGGTGCGGCGGGCGCTCGCCGAGCGGGAGGGGGACGTGCTGTGCTTCCTGCCGGGTGTCGGGGAGATCGCGCGGGTGGCGGGCCGGCTGGGCGACCTGGGCGGGGTGGAGGTGCTCCAGGTGCACGGGCGGGCCCCGGCGGCGGTGCAGGACGCGGTGCTGGCGCCCGGTTCGGGGCGCCGGGTGGTGCTGGCGACCTCGGTGGCGGAGTCCTCCCTGACGGTTCCCGGGGTCCGGGTCGTGGTGGACTCCGGTCTCGCGCGGGAGCCGCGGGTGGACCACGCGCGCGGGCTGAGCGCGCTGACGACCGTACGGGCCGCGCAGGCGGCGGGACGGCAGCGGGCGGGCCGGGCGGGGCGCGAGGCGCCGGGTGTCGTGTACCGCTGCTGGACGGAGGCGGAGGAGACGCGGTTGCCGCGGTTCCCCTCCCCCGAGATCAAGGTGGCGGACCTGACGGCGTTCGCGTTGCAGACGGCGCGCTGGGGCGACCCCTCGGCGGCCGGTCTGGCGCTGCTGGACCCGCCGCCGGCGGGGGCGATGGCGGCGGCGCGCTCGGTGCTGTCGGCGATCGGCGCGGTGGACGGGGCGGGGCGGGCCACGGAGCGGGGCAGCCGGCTGGCCGGGCTCGGTCTGCACCCGCGGCTGGGGCGGGCCCTGCTGGACACCGCCGGCGCGGGCGCCGAGGTGGTGGCGCTGCTGTCGGAGGAGGCGCCGCGGGAGTACGGCGACGACCTCGCGGCGGCGCTGCGGACCGCCCGGCGCGGCGGGGACGCGTACGCGGCGCGGTGGCGCAAGGAGGTGCGGCGGCTGAGGGGCGCCCACGGGGAGTCCGCCGCGCGGGTGGACGGCGACGCGCGGGAGAGCGACGACACGCGGGTCGGCGACGACGCGCCGGCGGGGGACGACGCGCTGGCGGGGGCCGTGGCCGCGCTGGCCTTTCCCGAGCGGGTCGGCCGGGTCGAGGGCGGCTCGGTTCTGATGGCGTCCGGAACCCGGGCGGAGCTGCCGGAGGGATCGCCGCTGCGTGGGGCGCCCTGGCTCGCTGTCGCCGTGGCGGACCGACCGGTCGGCCAGGGGCACGCGCGCGTGCGGCTCGCCGCGGTGCTGGACGAGGACACGGCCCGGTCGGCCGCGGCCGCCCTGTACGCGGAGGGCGAGGAGGTCCGCTGGGCCGACGGCGATGTCGTCGCGCGCCGGGTGGAGCGCCTCGGGGCGATCGAGCTGACGGTGCGTCCGCTCAGGGACGCCGATCCCGCCCTGGTGCGCGACGCGCTCGTGGAGGGGCTGCGGCGGGAGGGGCCGGGGCTGCTGCGGTGGTCGCCGGACGCGGTGGGGCTGCGGCGGCGGCTGGCGTTCCTGCGGGCGCGGCTCGGGGATCCCTGGCCCGACGTGTCCGACGAGGCGCTGCACGCGCGCGTGGCGGAGTGGCTGGAGCCGGAGCTGAGCCGGGCCCGGCGCCGCGCGGACCTGGCGCGGATCGACGCGGGCGCGTGCCTGGGCCGACTGCTGCCGTGGGCCTCGGGTGAGGCGGCGCGGCTGGACGAACTGGCGCCCGAGCGGCTCACCGTGCCCAGCGGGTCGAGGATCAGGATCGACTACACGGACCCCGAGCGGCCCGTGCTGGCGGTGAAGTTGCAGGAGATGTTCGGCCTGCACGAGTCGCCGTCGGTGGCGGGGGTGCCGCTGCTGGTGCATCTGCTGTCCCCCGCGGGCCGCCCGGCCGCGGTCACCGCCGATCTGGCCTCCTTCTGGAAGGACGGCTACCGGGGTGTGCGGGCGGAACTGCGGGGCCGGTATCCGAAGCACCCGTGGCCTCAGGACCCGGCGACGGCGGAGCCGACCCGGCACACGGCGGCCCGCGCCCGGCGCGAGGGGGGCGCGGGCTGAGTCCGGTCGCCGCGTGTGCCGTTCAGGCGTTGGCCGGTTCGGGTGCGGCCGCCTCGCTGGGGGCCGGGTCGTCCGGGTGGCGGCCGCGGGCCTCCAGCCAGAGGGCGAGGGCGAGCAGGACGAGGCCCAGGCCGAGGAAGCCCCAGGGCAGGTGCGAGGTCATCAGCAGGACCAGGGTGCGGTTGGACTTGACCAGGTCGACGGTGTGCTCGATGTAGTCCTCGCGCATCTTGACGTGGCCGGCGAAGGCCGTGACCTTGTCGCGGTCGCCGAGGAGGGTGCCGCCGCGCAGTTCCTCCCGGTGGATCTCCTCGCCGTAGACGGGGGCGCCGGTGAGGGGTTCGACCCAGAACTTGCGGACGGTGGTGTACCAGCGGGTGGTGCCGGTGTCGGCGAGGGACTCCGGGGTGATCCCCTCGACGGGCAGCTTCTCGGGGTAGGGGACCTCGGTCCACGGGATGGTCTGCTCGAAGTAGTAGACCTCGACACCTCGGAAGTCCTGGGTGCCCTCGTAGTGGATGGGCGCGGAGGTGCGGGTCTGGGCGTCGAAGTACTCGTAGGACCGCTTCTCCGTCAGGAACGGCCATTTGAACTCGATGCCCTCGCGGCGCACCGGGTCGCCGTCGACCGACTCGCCGGTGGCGTGGACGGGTTCCTGGGTGTGGGCGTCGAAGATGTAGCGCTCGGGGATGCTGGAGACCATCTCGCCGTCGGGGCCCACGACGTAAGAGAGGCCGTCCCAGACGACGACGTCCCGGCCCGCGGTCCGCTCGATCTTCTCCGAGGCCGCCACGTCGCCCTTGAGGGTCTGCACGATGGTGACCTTGGAGACCTTCCGGGCCTTCATGGTGCCGTAGTCGAGGAGGGTGGCGTCCTTGGCCTCCAGGACCATGTCCTGGTACTGGTTCGCGGGGACCTTGGCCAGGCGCGGGAAGGCGTACCAGCGCAGCATCGGGGACAGCGCGGCGCAGAACACGGCGCAGGCGAGCAGGATCAGACTGGCCTTGCGGCGCATCTCGGCCTCCCTGCCGGGCGGTTACGGGTGTGCGGGAACCGTCGTCAGCAGCGGCTCGGGCGAGGTCCCGCCGCTCGGTGAGCCGAGCGCGGTGAGGGTGAGGACCAGGGCGAGCGCGACGGCGAGGCCGGTCGCGGCGGCGATCAGGGCGCGCACGGGTGCCTCCCCACGGGGCGGAGCTGATACATCGTCAGATCTGGCACGGTAGCAACGGCCGGCCGAGATGAGAACACGTCGCACACGACGACGGCGCCCCTCCGTGGGAAGGGGCGCCGTCGGGGCGGTGAGCGGGCTTACGTGAGCGGGATTACGAAGTGGCGCTGGGCGTGGGCGTCTGCGTCTCGGCCTCCGCCTCGGCCACGGTCAGTTCGACCGTCAGCGTCGCGCCGCCCGCGGTGTCGATACGGAGCAGGAACGTGCCGGCGGTGTCGTCGGCGTACAGCTTCGGCAGCTTCAGCAGGCCGTCGGCGTCCGTCTTCAGTCCGGTCAGGGCGCGCACGGGGTTGCCCTCGGCGTCCTGGAAGTACGGGCCCCCGTCGTTCTCCGTGGCGTCCTCGGCGGACTTGACCAGGGTGGCGGTGGCCGCGACTCCGTCGGCGACGGCGCCCTCGTAGGTGGCCTTCACCTCGACCTGCTCGGCGAACTCGCCGCCCGGGACACAGGTCAGCGCGGCCTCGCCGGTGCGGGCGAGGGCGTCGGCGGCCCGCTCGGTGACCGTGGCCGTGTAGTCGAGCCCGGGGACCGAACGGCCCACCACGGTCGTACGGACGATGAAGTCGCCGGTCTCCTCGCCCGCCCGGAGCGCGGGAGCCACGGCCGTGCCGGAGCCGTCGGTGAGGGCGGTGGCGTACTTCTCGCCGCCGGTGAAGACCGCGTCGGTGTCGCCGACGATGGTGAAGCGGATCCGCACCTTGGCGACGCCCTTGCCGGCCGAGGTCTCGGCGCGGGTGCTGATCCGCTCGCCGAACGTGTCGCCCGCCATCGCCGAGAGCACGGCCGTGTCGGCGTCCTCCAGACGTTGCACCGTGTCGGTGGCGGTCGGCGGAGTCGTGGGCGGCGGTGTGGTGGCCGGGGGTGTCGTGGCCGGGGGTGTCGTGGCGGGCGGGCTCGTCGGAGGCTTCGGCGAGGGGGTTCCGCCGCCGGCGGGCGGTGTCGAGGAGGGCGGGGGCGTCGGCGACGGCGTGACCCGGGCGCCGTCGGAGTCGTCGCTGCGGCCGTCGGGGACGGTGCCGGTGCCGTCGGGGATCTCGTCGACGCCCTTGCGGTAGTGCTCCAGCCAGGCCAGGACCGTGTTGAGGTAGTCCGTGGAGTTGTTGTAGCTGAGGATCGCGCTCTTGAGGTCGGAGGGGTCCGACAGGTCCCAGCCGAAGCGGCACAGGTAGTGGCCCGCGGCCAGGGCGGCGTCGTAGACGTTGTTGGGGTTCTTCTCGCCGTCGCCGTTGCCGTCGCGGCCGGCCCACTCCCAGGTCGACGGGATGAACTGCATCGGTCCCACGGCGCGGTCGAAGGCGCTGTCGCCGTCGTAGGCGCCGCCGTCGGTGTCGCCGATGTTCGCGAAGCCGTTGCCGTTGAGCTGCGGGCCGAGGATGTCGGAGGTCGTGGTGCCGTCGGCGTCCACCTTGCCGCCGCGGGCGTGGCCCGACTCGACGTGGCCGATGGCGGCGAGGAGTTCCCAGGGGAGGTTGCAGCCGGGCTTGGACTCCTGGAGCGAGGCGGCGGCCTGCTGGTAGGCGTCCAGGACCGTGGCCGGGATACCGGAGTCGGAACCGGTGCCGGTCCCTCCCGTGCCGTCCGCGCTCGCGCTCGGCGAGGGCGCGGGGCTGTCCAGCGGCGGCAGGTCCGTGTAGTAGGGGGAGTTGCCGGTCGCGCTGCCGGCGGCTTCCTCCGGTGACGGCTGGGCGTCGGAGGTGGTCCGTCTGCCCTGGTCGTCGACCGTCACTCCGGGAGCCTGCGAGCCGGACAGCGCCGCGACCGCGAGTGCGGCCACGGCGGCGGTGGCCGCACCCTTGTACAGCCTCCTGCCGAATTGCGCCGACATAGAGTGAACCCCTCCCGTGGACGCCCGAGCGTCCGTCCCTGTCTGTCCCGTCGCCCTGTTCTGACGAACGACCCGCCCGAGGGGTTGCGCCCTTCGGGCCGTTCGGCGGATCACCCGTGGTATGCGTCCGATTTGTCCCGTGGCGGTCACGCTCCCCGCGCACCGGCCCAAGCGACCCTACGACAACTTCCACGCCACGGGCACCCGTTGGCGTTCCCTGTTCATCACTTGGCCATACGTGATACTGGGCGCGTCCGACACGCCCCCATCGAGGAGCCTTGGTGCCGTTCACGCTCAGCCACGCGGCGGCGGTGCTGCCCGCCGTCCGCACCGACGGAACGGGCCGTGGCCGGCTGGTCCCGGCCGTCCTCGTCGCCGGGTCCTTCAGCCCCGACCTCACCTACTACGCGGCGAGCGCGGTGCCCGGCGCGATGGAGTTCGGCGACGTCACCCACTCCTTCGCGGGCGTGTTCACGGTCGATGTCGTGCTCGCCTGGGCGCTGGTGGGCCTCTGGCTGCTGATCCGCGAACCGCTGGTGGCACTGCTGCCGCCGTCCCGGCAGGGCCGGCCGGCCGCGCTGCTGCGCTGCGGCGCGCGCAGGGACCGGGTGAGCGCGGAGCTGGTGGCGCGGTGGTACGTGTCCGCGGTGCTCGGTTCGCTCACCCATGTCGTGTGGGACGCCTTCACCCATCTCGACCGGTGGGGCATGCGGCTGTTCCCGGTGCTCGGGGACGAGTTCGCGGGCTGGCCGCTCTACTGGTACCTCCAGTACGGCGGTTCCGCCGTGGCGGCGGTGGTCATCGCGCTGTTCCTGGCGGCGGCGCTGCGGCGTGCGCCGCGCGGTGCGCGGCCCGTTGGCGTCCCGGTGCTGTCCGCTCGGGACCGGTGGGCGGGCGGGGCCGTGCTGGTCGGCTGCGCGGCGGTGTTCGCCGTGCTGCGGGCCGTGCGGTGGTGGGCGTACTGGGGGTCGCGGGCGAAGCCGTGGGAGCTGATTCCGACCCTGTGCTTCGGGGCGGGGGCGGGGCTGGTGCTGGGGGTGCTGGTGTACGCGGTGGGTGTCAGGGCGCTGCGTCCGGTACGGGGGCCGGGACGGGTGTCCTCGGCGGACTCTGCGGACTCGGCGGACTCTGCGGACTCCGACGGGGAGCGTGCGTTGCGATGAGCTCCGCCCAGAGCAGGAGGGTTTCCGTCGGGTCGGCGGGGATGCGGGGGGTCGCGGCGGCGGGCTCGTAGGGGAGCGGGTGCCTTGGCCGGCGGCCTGGGATGCGTATGCGTATGCCCATGCCCGCATCCTGGGGGGCGGGGGGTGGTGGGGGCTTCTTCGCGGGGGCCACGTGGGTGACGGGGGCTCCGCCGTGGGGGGTGGGGCGCGGGTCGTGTGTGGCTTGGCGCGCAGTTCCCCGCGCCCCTGGACGGCACTGGCGTGCCGCCGTCTTTC
>NZ_JBEZNL010000001.1:21404-121694 GCF_040653275.1 Streptomyces sp. NPDC048002
AGTTGCGGGGCACTCCCGTGGCGGGGTGGCCGGTGTCGTGGGTGGGGCGCGGGTCGTGTGTGGCTTGGCGCGCAGTTCCCCGCGCCCCTGGACGGCGCTGTTGTGCCGCCGTCTTTGTTGCGGGGCACTCCCGTGGCGGGGTGGCCGGTGTCGTGGGTGGGGCGCGGGTCGTGTGTGGCTTGGCGCGCAGTTCCCCGCGCCCCTGGACGGCACTGGCGTGCCGCCCTCTTTCCCCCTGTGGGGGGTTAGTGGGCTGCGGATTCCCAGTTGGGGCCGTCGCCGACTGAGACGCCCAGGGGGACGTCCAGGGTGACCGCGGTGGACATCTGGTCGCGGACCAGGGTCTCCGCGCGCTCCCGTTCGCCCGGGGCCACCTCCAGCACGATTTCGTCGTGGACCTGGAGGAGCATCCGGGACTTCAGACCGGCCTCGCGCAGGGCCTCGTCGACCTTGAGCATGGCGATCTTCACGATGTCGGCCGCGGTGCCCTGGATCGGGGCGTTCAGCGCCATCCGCTCGGCCGCCTCACGGCGCTGGCGGTTGTCGCTGTTGAGGTCGGGCAGATAGCGGCGGCGGCCGAAGAGCGTGGCCGTGTAGCCCGTCGCGCGGGCCTCGTCGACCGCGCGGCGCAGGTAGTCCCGTACGCCGCCGAAGCGCTCGAAGTAGGCGTCCATCAGGGCGCGCGCCTCGCCCGCCTCGATGTTCAGCTGCTGCGAGAGGCCGAAGGCCGACAGGCCGTACGCCAACCCGTACGACATCGCCTTGATCTTGCGGCGCATCTCCGCGTCCACCGCGGACGGCTCGACGCCGAAGACCTGGGAGGCGGCGGTGGTGTGCAGGTCCTCGCCCGAGGTGAAGGCCTCGATCAGGCCCGCGTCCGCGGACAGGTGGGCCATCACCCGCAGCTCGATCTGGCTGTAGTCCGCCGTCATCAGCGACTCGAAACCCTCGCCGACGACGAAGCCGCGGCGGATCGCCCGGCCCTCGTCCGTGCGGACGGGGATGTTCTGGAGGTTCGGGTCGGTGGAGGAGAGCCGGCCGGTCGCGGCGACCGTCTGGTTGAAGGTGGTGTGGATACGGCCGTCCGCCGCGATCGTCTTGATCAGGCCCTCGACCGTGACCCGCAACTTCGCCTGCTCACGGTGGCGGAGCATGATCACCGGGAGTTCGTTGTCGGTCTGGCCGGCCAGCCAGGCCAGGGCGTCCGCGTCGGTGGTGTAGCCGGTCTTGGTCTTCTTCGTCTTCGGCAGCCCCAGCTCGCCGAAGAGGACCTCCTGGAGCTGCTTGGGCGAGCCCAGGTTGAACTCGTGGCCCGCCGCCGCGTGCGCCTCCTTCACCGCCTGCTGCACGGCGCCCGCGAACATCTGCTCCATGGACTCCAGGTGCGCCCGGTCCGCGGCGATGCCGTGCCGCTCCATCCGGGCCAGCAGCGCGGAGGTGGGCAGCTCCATGTCGCGCAGCAGATCGGCCGCGCCGACCTCCTCCAGCCGGCCCTCGAACGCCTCGCCCAGGTCGAGGACGGCGCGGGCCTGCACCATCAGCGCCTCGGCCTCGGCGCCCTCGTCGGCCCCGAAGGCCAGCTGCCCGTCGGCCGCGGCGGCCGGCGCCAGCTCGCGGTGGAGGTACTCCAGGGACAGCGCGTCCAGGTCGAAGGAGCGGCGGCCCGGCTTGACCAGGTAGGCGGCGAGGGCGGTGTCCATGGACACGCCCGCCACGGTCCAGCCGTGCTCGGCGAAGACGCGCATCGCGCCCTTGGCGCTGTGGAAGACCTTGGGACGGCCGGCGTCGGCCAGCCACTCCGCGAACGCCGTCTCGTCGGCCTCGTCCAGCTGGGACGGGTCGAACCAGGCCGCGGGACCGCCCGCGGCGGCCAGCGCCACCTCGGCGACCGAGCCGGCGCCCAGCGCCCAGGTGTCGACGGTGGCGACCCCGAGGGTCCCGCCACCGTGCTCGGCCAGCCACGGGGCCAGCTCACCGGTGCCCAGGACCGCGCCGTCCAGCTCCACGCCCTCCGCGACGACCGGCGCCTCCTCGGCCTCCTCCGCGCCGGGGTCGACGGCCAGCAGCCGCTCCCGCAGGGAGGGGTTGCGGATCTCCAGGGTGTCCAAAACCATCGCGAGCGCCTTGCGGTCGTACGCGGTCCGCTCCAGGTCGGTGACCGTCTTCGGCAGCTCGACGGTGCGCACCATCTCCGTCAGACGACGGTTGAGCTTGACCGCCTCCAGGTGGTCCCGGAGGTTCTGGCCCGCCTTGCCCTTGACCTCCTCGACCCGCTCGACCAGCTCCGCGAACGAACCGAACTGGTTGATCCACTTCGCCGCGGTCTTCTCACCGACACCCGGGATACCGGGCAGGTTGTCGGACGGGTCGCCCCGCAGGGCCGCGAAGTCCGGGTACTGCGCGGGCGTCAACCCGTACTTCTCGACGACCTTCTCCGGAGTGAACCGGGTCAGCTCCGACACGCCCTTCGTCGGGTACAGCACCGTGGTGTGCTCGCTGACCAGCTGGAAGGAGTCCCGGTCTCCGGTGACGATCAGCACCTCGAAGCCCTCGGCCTCGGCCTGGGTGGCGAGCGTCGCGATCACGTCGTCGGCCTCGAAGCCGTCGACCGCGAACCGGGAGACGTGCATGGTGTCGAGCAGCTCGCCGATCAGCTCGACCTGCCCCTTGAACTCGTCCGGGGTCTTGGAACGGTTCGCCTTGTACTCCGTGAACTCCTCGGAGCGCCAGGTCTTGCGCGACACGTCGAAGGCGACCGCGAAGTGCGTGGGCGCCTCGTCGCGCAGCGTGTTGGCCAGCATCGACGCGAAGCCGTAGATGGCGTTCGTCGGCTGCCCCGTCGCGGTCGTGAAGTTCTCCGCGGGCAGCGCGAAGAACGCGCGGTACGCAAGGGAATGCCCGTCCATGAGCATCAGCCGCGGACGGCCGGCGCCGGGGTTCGTCTCGGTCTTCTTCGATGCTGTCTCTGCCACGTCCCCGATCCTGCCACGCCGCACTGACAGTCGGTGCCGCGCACACCCGGGGGCCGCCCTCGGCCCCACCCCGGACGCCGTCACCGACACGTGCGAGGATCGAAGAGGTACCTCACACACACGGCCGTGCGGCCGTGCAGTCGTAAGGAGAGCGTGCGATGGCGACGAAGCCACCCAAGGGCGATCCCGTCCAGGACGCACCGCAGGTCGCCGGACCCCAGCACGCCGCCGCGGGACTGCCCGCCATCGGGCACACCCTGAGAATGGCCCGGCAGCAGATGGGCGTGAGGCGGACCGCGCTGACGCTGTTGCGCGTCAACCAGAAGGACGGCTTCGACTGCCCCGGCTGCGCCTGGCCGGAGCCGGAGCACCGGCACACCGCCGAGTTCTGCGAGAACGGCGCCAAGGCGGTCGCCGAGGAGGCCACCCTGCGCCGGGTGACCCCTGAGTTCTTCGCCGCGCACTCCGTGACCGACCTCGCCGGCCGCAGCGGCTACTGGCTGGGACAGCAGGGCCGGCTGACCCATCCCATGTACCTGCCCGAGGGCGGCGACCACTACGAGCCGGTCACCTGGGAACGCGCCTTCGACATCGTCGCCGAGGAGCTGACCGCGCTCGCCTCCCCCGACGAGGCCCTCTTCTACACCTCGGGCCGGACCAGCAACGAGGCCGCGTTCCTGTACCAGCTCTTCGCCCGCGAGTTCGGCACCAACAACCTGCCGGACTGCTCGAACATGTGCCACGAGTCGTCCGGTTCGGCGCTGAACGAGACGATCGGCATCGGCAAGGGCAGCGTCCTGCTGGAGGACCTCCACCGGGCGGACCTGATCATCGTCGCCGGGCAGAACCCGGGCACCAACCACCCCCGGATGCTCTCGGCGCTGGAGAAGGCCAAGGCCGGCGGCGCCCGGGTGATCAGCGTCAACCCGCTGCCCGAGGCCGGGCTGGAGCGGTTCAAGAACCCGCAGACCGCGCAGGGCATGATCCGCGGCGCCGCGCTCACCGACCTGTTCCTGCAGATCCGCATCGGCGGCGACCAGGCCCTGTTCCGGCTGCTGAACAAGCTGATCCTCGCCGAGCAGGAGCGCGACCCCGCCTCGGGCGCCGTGGACGAGGACTTCGTGCGCGAACACACCCACGGCTACGAGGAGTTCGCCGCCGCGGCCCGGGACGCCGACTGGGGCGAGACGCTCACCGCGACCGGCCTCGCCCGGGAGGAGATCGAGCGGGCGCTGCGGATGGTCCTCGACTCCGAACGGACCATCGTGTGCTGGGCGATGGGACTCACCCAGCACAAGCACTCGGTGCCGACCATCCGCGAGGTGGTCAACTTCCTGCTGCTGCGCGGCAACATCGGCCGGCCCGGCGCGGGCGTCTGCCCGGTGCGCGGCCACTCCAACGTCCAGGGCGACCGGACGATGGGCATCTTCGAGCGGCCCGCGCCGGCCTTCCTCGACGCCCTGGAGCGGGAGTTCGGGTTCGCTCCCCCGCGCGAGCACGGCCATGACGTCGTCGAGGCCATCCGTGCGATGCGCGACGACCGGGCGAAGGTGTTCTTCGCGATGGGCGGCAACTTCGTGTCCGCCTCCCCCGACACGGAGGTGACCGAGGCGGCGATGCGGCGGGCGCGGCTGACCGTGCACGTGTCGACCAAGCTGAACCGCTCGCACGCGGTCACCGGTGCGCGGGCGCTGATCCTGCCGACGCTGGGCCGCACCGAACGCGATCTCCAGGCGAGCGGCGAGCAGTTCGTGACCGTGGAGGACTCCATGGGCATGGTGCACGCCTCGCGCGGGCGGCTGGAACCGGCGAGCGGGCACCTGCTGTCCGAGCCGGCCATCGTGTGCCGGCTGGCGCGCCGGGTGCTCGGGGCGGACAGCCGGGTGCCGTGGGAGGAGTTCGAGAAGGACTACGCGACCGTCCGCGACCGCATCGCCCGGGTCATCCCGGGGTTCGAGGACTTCAACGCGCGCGTGGCCGACCCCGGCGGCTTCGCCCTGCCGCACGCCCCGCGCGACGAACGGCGGTTCCCGACCGCCACCGGCAAGGCCAACTTCACCGCGGCGCCCGTGGAGTACCCGGAGCTGCCCGAGGGACGGCTGCTGCTCCAGACGCTGCGCTCGCACGACCAGTACAACACCACGATCTACGGGCTCGACGACCGTTACCGGGGGATCCGGAACGGCCGACGGGTGGTCCTGGTGAACCCGGAGGACGCGGCGGCCCTCGGAGTGGCCGACGGGGCCTACGTGGACCTGGTCGGGGAGTGGCGGGACGGCGTCGAACGGCGCGCGCCCGGCTTCCGGGTCGTGCACTATCCGACGGCCCGGGGGTGCGCGGCGGCGTACTACCCGGAGACCAATGTGCTGGTGCCGCTGGACTCCACCGCGGACACCAGCAACACCCCGGCCAGCAAGTCCGTCGTGGTGCGTCTGGAACAATCGGCGACCGACTGAGCGTTTGCTCAGGTGCCGGCGGACGCCGGACCGGACCGACGAACGGAGTCAGGCCCCATGGGCGAGCAGCAGCAGGTGAAGTTCCCGCAGGAGATCATCGACGAGTACGCCGCGCTCGGGGTGGACCTTCCGGCACTGTTCTCGGCGGGGCATCTGGGCAACCGGATGGGCGTGCAGATCCTGGAGGCCTCGGCGGACCGGGTCGTCGGCACGATGCCGGTGGAGGGGAACACCCAGCCGTACGGTCTGCTGCACGGGGGCGCCTCGGCCGTCCTCGCCGAGACGCTCGGCTCCGTGGGGTCCATGCTGCACGGCGGGTCGACGAAGATCGCCGTCGGCGTCGACCTGAACTGCACCCACCACCGGGGCGTCCGGTCGGGCCTGGTGACGGGCGTGGCCACACCGGTGCACCGGGGCCGGACGACCGCGACCTACGAGGTCGTGATCACCGACGAGAACGACAAGCGCGTCTGCACCGCCCGCCTGACCTGCCTGCTGCGCGACGTCCGCCCCGGCGACGGCGAGCCCGTGGGCGCCACCGGCTGACCCGCCCGGCACCACTCGATCACCCGGCGGGCCGGGCCGTGGATCACCGCACCACGGCCCGGCCCGAACTCCCGCCCGGTATTCGATCATTGACGGGCGCGCCCTCGCCGGCACTCCCCCGGGCCCGCGTCGTCACGCTGGGCGCATCGCCCGCCGTCACCGTCCCCGCGGCCCGAGCGGTCCCCCCGAGCCCCGACGATCATCGGACCACCCTCCCGCACCCCGGCCCTCCGACGTCACCACACGGGACCGAACCGACCTCAAGAGAAGCTCAACTCCTTTCTCACCAGGGGTCGTTGCACTCTCGCCCGAGCCACCGCGCCCGACCCCGACGTCACCCCACGGATCCCAGGGATGATCACCGGCTCACGAGGCCCGAAAACCGAGTTCGCCTTCCTCGGTGGCACAACTCGGCGCATCACGGCGGAGATTTCCGTATCCGACTGTTCGGAACTGCCCCTGAATGCGGAGCTTCCCTTTCCCGGCGTAACGCTGCGTAACACTCGCGCAATACAACGCGGCGGCCCCGACTTCGGCCACGCATTCCCCGGCGGCGTTTCCGGCCCCCTCCACGGGGCCCGCGGCCCCGAACCCGCCCGACCTGCCCCACTGCCAACCGGAAGTGCGGGTTCTCAGAATGCGGACCGAGCGGAAATTCCGCCAAAACGGCTGAGAGCACCCCCCACCGAAGGCCTCGCTCCACCCCGTCATAACAAGAAAGTCACAAGGAAGCCCACGCCGATGCCCATCTCCACATACCGGGCTTAGAGTCACGGCCAGTCACCGCTCCATCGGGAGTTCGGTACCAGCGCGGCACTCTTCGCCCCCAACAGGGGCGGGTGTGACTGCGGAAAGGACTGATTGTGCGACGTTCCTTGGTGATACTTACCTCCGTCCTCGCGACCGGAGCGCTGTCCCTCACCGCCTGCGGCTCCCGAGACGACAACGGCGGCGGCGACAGCAACAGCGGCGAGACCACGACGCTGACCATCGGTGTCGACGCCCCGCTCTCCGGTGAGAACTCCACCACCGGCCTCGGCATCCAGTACGGCGCCCAGATCGCTGTCGACGACGCGAACAAGAACAAGCTCGTCCCGGGCGTGACCTTCAAGCTGAAGGCCTACGACGACAAGGCGCAGCCGGCCACCGGCCAGACCAACGCCACCGCCATCACCGGCGACAAGACGGCCGTCGGCGCCGTCGGCCCGCTGAACTCCGGCGTCGCCCAGACCATGCAGCAGGTCTTCGCCTCCGCCAACATGGTCCAGATCTCCCCGTCCAACACCAACCCCGAGCTCACCCAGGGCAAGGACTGGCAGGGCGAGAAGAAGCGGCCGTTCGACACCTACTTCCGCACGGCCACCACGGACGAGCTCCAGGGCAGCTTCGCCGCGGACTACGCCTACAACGGCCTCAAGAAGAAGAGCGTCTTCGTCGTCGACGACAAGCAGACGTACGGCGCCGGCCTGGCGAAGATCTTCAGCGAGCAGTTCAAGAAGCTCGGCGGCAAGGTCGTCGAGACGGACCACGTCAACACCGGTGACAAGGACTTCGGTTCGCTCGTCACCAAGATCAAGAACTCCAAGGCCGACATCCTCTACTACGGCGGCCAGTACGACGAGTCCGCGCTGCTCACCAAGCAGATGAAGGACGGCGGCGTGAAGATCCCGCTGTTCGGCGGTGACGGCATGTTCGCCACCACCTACATCGAGGCCGGCGGCAAGCCCACCGAGGGCGACCTCGCCACCGCGATCGGTGTCCCCGCGGACACCCTGCCCGCCGCCAAGCAGTTCATCGAGACCTACAAGTCCAAGGGCTACAAGGGTGACTACGGCGCCTACGGCGCGTACTCCTACGACGCCACCACCGCCATCATCAAGGCCGTGAAGGCGGTCGTGGACGCCAACGACGGCAAGGTCCCCAGCGACATCAACGACCTGCGTGCCAAGGTCGTCGCCGAGGTCCAGAAGTCGGACTTCGAGGGTCTCTCCGGCAAGGTCTCCTTCGACGAGTACGGCGACACCACCAACAAGCAGCTGACGGTTTACCAGGTTGAAAACGGTGCGTGGAAGGCTGTGAAGACCGGCACCGCCGACCTCGGCTGACCCAGGCAGCTCCGCAGCAACGCGGGCCGCGCGGGAGGGGACCCCGACCGCGCGGCCCGTTCTCACACCCGGACCTGCACACGTTCAGTGCACCCACGACCTTGCACGAGACCAGTGCACACGACATCCAGCGACATGGAGGCCATGCGGTGAACACCCTGCCGCAGCAGCTGGCCAACGGGCTGCTTCTAGGCTCGATGTACGGGCTGATCGCCATCGGCTACACGATGGTGTACGGCATCGTCCAGCTCATCAACTTCGCGCACGGCGAGATCTTCATGACCGGCGCCTTCGGCGCGTTCACGGTCTACTTCTACATCCTTCCCGACGGCACCGCGATGGCCGTCGCCGTCCCCCTCATGCTGATAGGCGGCGGCCTCGTCGCCATCCTCATCGCCGTCGGGGCGGAACGGTTCGCCTACCGACCACTGCGCGGAGCACCACGACTGGCACCGCTCATCACCGCGATCGGCCTCTCCCTGGCCCTCCAGGAAGTCGTCCGGAACTTCTACCCCGGCGCCGACCGAGCCATCGCCTTCCCCGGCCTCGACGCCACCCACGAGATCGGCTCCGTCACCATCAAGGACGCCGACATCTTCCTGATCGTCGCCGCCCTCCTGTGCATGGCCTCCCTGGCCTTCTTCGTCCGCAAGAGCCGCACCGGCCGCGCCATGCAGGCCACCGCCCAGGACCCGGACACCGCCCAGCTCATGGGCATCGACACCAACCGCATCATCGTGATCGCCTTCGCGATCGGCGGCTTCTTCGCCGCCGTCGCCGCAGTCGCCTACGGCCTGAAGTACGGCAACATCGACTACCGCATGGGCTTCCTCATGGGCCTCAAGGCGTTCACCGCGGCCGTCCTCGGCGGCATCGGCAACATCTACGGCGCCATGCTCGGCGGACTCGTCCTCGGCGTCGCCGAGACCCTCGCCTCCGCCTACATCGACGAGATCCCCGGCATGCAGCAGCTCGGCGGCCAGAGCTGGGCCAACGTCTGGGCCTTCTGCCTCCTCATCCTCGTACTCCTGGTCAGGCCACAGGGCCTGCTCGGCGAGCGCGTCGCGGACAGGGCGTGATCACGTGACCGAGATCGAGAAGACCTCCCCGGACACCGCGGCGGCCCCCGCCGCACCCGCCCCCCGCGGCCTGCTCCCCCTCCCGCTCGCCACCGCGCGCGCCCTGCTCCTGGCCGGCGGCATCGCCACCGCGGCCTCGGCCTTCCTCGCCTGGACCTGGACCTCCGAGTTCCCCGGCGACCTCACCTACTACGGCTACCCCGGCGGCCTGCAGTGGCTGACCCTCGTCGCCGGCGTCCTCACCACCCTGTTCGCGCTCTCCGCCTACGGCGTCCGCGGACTCGGCTGGCTCCTGCCCGCCAGGAACAACGCGCCCCTGGCACTCATCGCACTCGGCGGCCTCGGCACCACCTGGTACACCGTCATCTCGATCTGCGTCGAACTCGGCGGTGTCGTCAACCTGGAGCCCGGCGCCTACATCGCCGCCATCGCCTCCCTGCTGCCGGTCCTCGGCGCCCTCTCCCTGCCCGAGCAGCTCGGCGAGGACACCAAGGACAACCTCAAGGCCTACGTCGCCAAGGCCGAGCGGATCCCCGCCGCGCAGCCCCTCGCCCCCTGGGCGGAGCGAGCCGTCATCACCGCGGTCACCGCACTCGGCCTCTTCGTCTTCACCTACGGCATCGACACCGAGTACGGCGAACTCTTCGTCGGCTACCTGATCCTGGTCAGCTTCTCCCTGTGGGCCCTGCACACCGGCGGCGTACTCGACCACTTCTCCCGGATCGTCGCCCACAACCGCAGCTTCACGCTCGCCATGGGCTTCGTCGCCGCCATCGCGTTCCCCTTCACCCAGACCGACGACCACTACGCCAACCTCGGCGTGAACATCCTGATCTTCGGAACGGTCGCCCTCGGTCTGAACATCGTCGTCGGCCTCGCCGGCCTGCTCGACCTCGGCTACGTCGCCTTCCTCGGCGTCGGCGCCTACACCGCCGCCCTGGTCTCCGGCTCCGAGTTCTCCCGGTTCTCCGGCGTCCAGTTCCCCTTCTGGGCCGCCGCCCTCACCGGCGCCGCAGCCTCCCTGCTGTTCGGCGTCCTGATCGGCGCCCCGACCCTGCGACTGCGCGGCGACTACCTCGCCATCGTCACCCTCGGCTTCGGTGAGATCTTCCGCATCGCCGTCAACAACATGGACGGCGACTCCGGCCCCGACATCACCAACGGCCCCAACGGCATCCCGTCCATCCCCGACCTGAACTTCTTCGGGTTCAACATGGGCGAATCGCACGACATCGCCGGCTTCACCCTCGGCCGCTTCGCCAACTACTACCTGCTGATGGTCCTGATCATGGCCATCGTCGTCCTCGTCTACACACGCGCCGCGGACTCCCGCATCGGCCGCTCCTGGATCGCCATCCGCGAGGACGAGACCGCCGCCACCGCCATGGGCATCAACGGCTTCCGGGTCAAGCTCGTCGCCTTCGCCCTCGGCGCCGCCCTCGCCGGCCTCGCCGGCACCGTCAGCGCCCACGTCACCTACTCCGTCGTCCCGACGCCGTACCAGTTCGCCGGCTCCACCCCGCCCAACTCGGCGTTCCTGCTCGCGGCCGTCGTCCTCGGCGGCATGGGCACCGTCGCCGGCCCGCTCCTCGGCGCCGCACTGCTCTACCTCCTCCCGGAGAAGCTCAACTTCCTCCAGGAGAAGTCGCTGCTCGCCTTCGGCATCGCGCTGGTGCTGCTGATGCGCTTCCGCCCGGAAGGCATCATCGCCAACCGCCGCCGGCAGCTGGAGTTCCACGAGACCGGCCAACTCGACGTACCACAACAAGCGACGCTGACCGACGAACCGGCCGTCACCAAGGCAGGGGCGTAACGAACCATGACGACACCTGTACTCGAAGCACGCGGCGTCACCATGCGCTTCGGCGGCCTCACCGCCGTCCGCTCGGTCGACTTCACGGTCAACGCCGGTGAAATCGTCGGCCTGATCGGCCCCAACGGCGCCGGCAAGACCACCTTCTTCAACTGCCTCACGGGCCTGTACGTCCCCACCGAGGGCACGGTCTCCTACCAGGGCACGGTCCTGCCGCCCAAGCCGCACCTGGTGACCAAGGCGGGCATCGCCCGTACGTTCCAGAACATCCGCCTCTTCGCCAACATGACGGTCCTGGAGAACGTCCTCGTCGGCCGCCACACGCGGACCAAGGAGGGCCTGTGGTCGGCGCTGCTGCGCGGACCCGGCTTCAAGAAGGCGGAAGCGGCCAGCGAGGAACGGGCCATGGAACTCCTGGAGTTCATCGGTCTCGCCCACAAGCGCGACCACCTCGCCCGCAACCTCCCCTACGGCGAGCAGCGCAAGCTGGAGATCGCCCGCGCCCTCGCCTCCGACCCCGGCCTGCTCCTCCTCGACGAGCCCACGGCCGGCATGAACCCCCAGGAGACGCGGGCCACCGAGGACCTCGTCTTCGCCATCCGCGACAAGGGCATCGCCGTCCTCCTCATCGAGCACGACATGCGCTTCGTCTTCAACCTCAGCGACCGCGTCGCCGTCCTCGTCCAGGGCGAGAAGCTCGTCGAGGGCACCTCCGAGGTCGTCCAGGCCGACGAGCGCGTCGTCGCCGCCTACCTGGGCGAGCCCTTCGAGGGCGCGCCCGGAGCGGCCGAGGCCGCCGAGGTCGAGGCCGCCGAGGCCGGTGCCGCCTCCGCCCCGACCGCCGAGAGCGACGCCCCGGAGGACGCGGCCGAGGACGAGGCGCCGAGCACCACCAGCACCAAGGGAGAAGCCCAGTGACCGCACTGCTAGAGGTCGAGGACCTCAGGGTCTCCTACGGCAAGATCGAAGCCGTCAAGGGCATCTCCTTCAGCGTCGAGGCCGGCCAGGTCGTCACCCTCATCGGCACCAACGGCGCCGGTAAGACCACGACCCTGCGCACCCTCTCGGGCCTGCTCAAGCCCACCTCCGGGAAGATCCTGTTCGACGGCCAGCCGCTCACCGGCATCGCCGCCCACAAGATCGTCGCGCTGGGCCTGGCCCACTCCCCCGAGGGCCGGCACATCTTCCCGCGCCTGACCATCTTCGAGAACCTCCAGCTCGGCGCCTTCCTCAGGAAGGACAAGGAGGGCATCGAGAAGGACATCCAGAAGGCGTACGACCTGTTCCCCATCCTCGGAGAGCGCCGCAACCAGGCGGCCGGCACCCTCTCCGGCGGTGAGCAGCAGATGCTCGCCATGGGTCGCGCCCTGATGTCCCAGCCGAAGCTGCTGATGCTCGACGAGCCCTCCATGGGCCTGTCGCCGATCATGATGCAGAAGATCATGGCGACGATCGCCGAGCTGAAGTCGCAGGGCACCACGATCCTGCTCGTCGAGCAGAACGCCCAGGCGGCGCTCTCCCTCGCCGACCAGGGTCACGTCATGGAGGTCGGCAACATCGTCCTGTCCGGCACCGGCCAGGACCTCCTCCACGACGAGTCGGTCCGCAAGGCCTACCTCGGCGAGGACTGAGCCCCCTCCCCGGTTCCACGGCGAAGGCCCGCACCCCACCGGAATTCCGGGGGTGCGGGCCTTCGCCGTACACGCTCGCCGCCGAGGCTCAGCCCTTCGCGGCCTTCTTCTCCTCGGCGTCCAGGATGACCGCCTCCGCGACCTGCTGCATCGACATCCGCCGGTCCATCGACGTCTTCTGGATCCACCGGAACGCGGCCGGCTCGGACAGCCCGTACTCCGTCTGCAACACCGACTTCGCGCGGTCCACCAGCTTCCGCGTCTCCAGCCGCTGGGTGAGGTCGGCGACCTCCTTCTCCAGCTCCCGCAGCTCCGTGAAACGCGAGACGGCCATCTCGATCGCCGGCACGACGTCGCTCTTGCTGAACGGCTTCACCAGGTACGCCATCGCGCCGGCGTCGCGCGCCCGCTCCACGAGGTCGCGCTGCGAGAACGCGGTGAGCATCAGCACCGGGGCGATGCTCTCCTCGGCGATCTTCTCGGCGGCGGAGATGCCGTCCAGCTTCGGCATCTTCACATCGAGGATGACGAGGTCGGGCTTGTGCTCCCGGGCCAGCTCGATCGCCTGCTCCCCGTCACCGGCCTCGCCGACGACGGAGTACCCCTCTTCCTCGAGCATCTCTTTCAGGTCGAGCCGGATCAGCGCTTCGTCCTCGGCGATGACGACACGGGTCGTCAGCGGAGGCACGTGCGACTTGTCGTCGTCGGGCACGTCTACGGGCTGGGGCGACTCGGGGGCGGTCACTTGGGCTCCTCGTTCAGGGCAGGGGTGCTGCTCCCAAGAGCCTACCTAGCTGCGGTATGGTGGGTCCGCCTGGGGGTTGTGATTCCCCTGCTTTTCTAAGGCCCCAGTACTCCAACCGGTTAGAGAGGCCGCTCTCAAACAGCGGACAGTGTGGGTTCGAATCCCACCTGGGGCACTTTTCCTTAGATTCCAAGGTCGGCAATAGCAAGCGGATGTGCACGTTCTCGTGAACATCCGCTTTTTGCTGCGTGGCGCGGCCGCAGCTTTAACAGAGTGTTCACGTGAACTCCTATGGCACTGACGTGCGACAGAAGGCACTGACCCTCCTCCGCGACGGAATGAGCAACGCCGACGTGGCGCGCGGCCTCAGGGTGCCCGTCGGAACGATCAGCTACTGGAAGCACCTGGACCGTGCGAAACGCGGCGAGTGTCCCGGCAAACACGATCCGAAATGCCCACGGTGCGACGGGCGGAAACTCGACGAGTCGGCCTACAGCTACCTTCTCGGCCTCTATCTCGGCGACGGCCACATCAGCCAGTACACGCAGCATCGCGTACCGAATCTGATGATCACCTGCGCCGACTCCTGGCCTGGCCTGATGGACGACTGCGAGCAGGCCATGCGCGCGGTCTTCCCGGGCAACTCCGTATGCCGCGTCCGCAGGACCGGCTGCCACAACGTGAAGGTGTACTCGAAGCACCTGCACTGCCTGTTCCCTCAGCACGGCCCCGGCAAGAAGCACGAGCGCCGAATCACGCTCGAACCCTGGCAGCAACGCATCGTCGACGCCCACCCGTGGGAGTTCATCCGTGGGCTCATCCACTCCGACGGATGCCGCGTCGTCAACTGGACCACTCGCCTCGTAGGCGGTGAGCGCAAGCGCTACGACTACCCCCGGTACTTCTTCTCCAACAAGTCAGACGACATCCGGAAGCTCTTCGCGGACACCCTCGACAAGGTCGGTGTCGAGTGGACGACCCTGGCGCGCGGCAGCGACCCGTTCAACATCTCCGTCGCTCGCAAAGCCTCGGTCGCCCTGCTCGACACCCACGTGGGCCCCAAACACTGACCCCCGCCGACCACCGTCAACAGGGTGTGCGCATGTACGACCTGAGTACTCGTGAGCGAGCCCTGGCGTTGCTGGGCCAGGGGCGCAGTCTGAACTCCGTCAGCAAGGAGACCGGTGTGTCCCGGGCCGCGATTCGGGCGTGGCTGACCCGCATCGACCCGCTGCCGCGAATGCGGCGAACTCCTTGTTCCCGCTGCGGTCCCGTGCCGGAGCCGCCTGCCGACGAGGCGGCGTACAGCTATCTGCTCGGGCTGTACCTGGGTGACGGGTGCATCAGCCCTGCCAGGGCGGGCTACTACCTGCGCATCGCCTGCGCCGACGCTTGGCCCGGCCTCATCGAGGCGTGTGCGGCGGCGGTCGAGGCGGTCAATCCGAGCGGGAGGGCGAGCCGGGTGCGGGCTGTCGGCCACACGTCCGTGGTCGGCTACAGCAGGCACTGGACGTGTCTGTTTCCGCAGCACGGGCCCGGCAAGAAGCACGAGCGCCGGATCGTGCTCGAACCCTGGCAGCGGCGCGTCGTGGACGCCCGTCCCTGGGAGTTCGTCCGTGGACTCATCCACTCCGACGGATGCCGGGTGATCAACTGGACCACCCGGACCGTCGGCGGCGAGCCCAAGCGCTACGCGTATCCGCGGTACTTCTTCACCAACGTGTCCGACGACATCCGGCAGCTCTACACGGACACCCTCGACCGCCTCGGAGTCGAGTGGACGCGGGGCGGCGTGCACAACATCTCGGTGGCCAGGAAGGCGTCCGTCGCCCTCCTGGACCTCCACGTCGGCCCCAAGCACTGACCCCCCGCCTACTTCGGGCTGTCGTCCTCGCCGATGTGGTGGACGCGGACCAGGTTGGTGGAGCCGGAGACTCCGGGGGGTGAGCCGGCCGTGATGACGACGATGTCGCCCTTCTTGCAGCGGCCGTACTTGAGGAGGAGTTCGTCGACCTGGTCGACCATCGCGTCCGTGGAGTCGACGTGCGGGCCGAGGAAGGTCTCCACGCCCCAGGTCAGGTTGAGCTGGGAGCGGGTGGCCGGCTCGGGGGTGAAGGCGAGCAGGGGGATGGGTGAGCGGTAGCGGGAGAGGCGGCGGACGGTGTCGCCGGACTGGGTGAAGGCGACGAGGTACTTGGCGCCGAGGAAGTCGCCCATCTCGGCGGCGGCGCGGGCGACGGCGCCGCCCTGGGTGCGGGGCTTGTTCCGTTCGGTGAGCGGGGGCAGGCCCTGGGCGAGGAGGTCTTCCTCGGCCGCTTCGACGATGCGGGACATGGTGCGGACGGTCTCGATGGCGTACTTGCCGACGCTGGTCTCGCCGGAGAGCATGACCGCGTCGGTGCCGTCGATCACGGCGTTGGCGACGTCGCTGGCCTCGGCCCGGGTGGGGCGGGAGTTCTCGATCATGGAGTCGAGCATCTGGGTGGCGACGATGACGGGCTTGGCGTTGCGCTTGGCGAGTTTGACGGCGCGCTTCTGGACGATCGGGACCTGCTCCAGGGGCATTTCCACGCCGAGGTCGCCGCGGGCGACCATGATGCCGTCGAAGGCGGCGACGATGTCGTCGATGTTCTCGACGGCCTGGGGCTTCTCGATCTTGGCGATGACGGGGAGGCGGCGGCCTTCCTCGTCCATGATGCGGTGGACGTCCTCGATGTCGCGGCCGCTGCGGACGAAGGAGAGGGCGATGACGTCGAAGCCGGTGCGCAGGGCCCAGCGGAGGTCGGCCTCGTCCTTGTCGGAGAGGGCGGGGACGGAGACGGCGACGCCGGGGAGGTTGAGGCCCTTGTGGTCGGAGATCATGCCGCCTTCGACGACCGTGGTGCGGACGCGGGGTCCGTCGACGGCGGTGACTTCGAGGCAGACCTTGCCGTCGTCGACGAGGACGCGTTCGCCGGGGGTGACGTCGGCGGCGAGGCCGGCGTAGGTGGTTCCGCAGCTCTCGCGGTCGCCCTCGGCGCCTTCCTCCACGGTGATGGTGAAGGTGTCGCCGCGTTCAAGGAGTACAGGTCCTTCGGTGAAGCGGCCGAGGCGGATCTTCGGGCCTTGAAGGTCGGCGAGGAGGCCGACGCTGCGGCCGGTCTCGTCTGAGGCCTTGCGTACGCGCTGGTAGCGCTCCTCGTGTTCGGCGTGTCCGCCGTGGCTGAGGTTGAAGCGGGCGACGTCCATTCCGGCCTCGACCAGTTCCTTGATCTGGTCGTACGAGTCGGTGGCGGGCCCCAGAGTACAAACGATCTTTGCTCGGCGCATGTTTCGAGCCTATGTCTTACCGGCGGGTAGTGAATTGGCCCTGCATGACTACCCAACAACCTTTTCATGAAGGGCTATTGACAAGTGTTGAATTGTGCAGGGGGGTGCTCCGATGAGCATTCGAATGTCGGCCGGGTTTTCTTGAAATGCCCCTGAGGAACCGAAATCACAGGCGCGGCGGCGCCATGGTGAAGCGGGCGGTCACTTCGGCGTGAACATGCTGGCGCTGGGGTTCGAGGTCGAGGGCGGCGGCGGTGTCCTCGGCGGCCTCGGCGTAGGCCATCACGCGCATCCGGCTCCGGGAGGCCGCCCGGGGCGCGTCCTCGGTGCCGGTGTCGGCGAGTTCCACGAGGGCCGTGAGGGAGGTGCCGAGCGCCTCGGCGTATTCGCGGGCCCGTCGGACGGCGTCGTGGACGGCTTCCTGGCGGGCGCGGCGGTGGGCCGGGGAGTCGGGGCGCAGGTCCCACCAGGGCCCGTCGACGCGGGTGAGGTCCAAGTCGGCGAGGCGGGTGGCGAGTTCGCCGAGGGCGGTGAAGTCGGTGAGTTCCGCGGTGAGGTGGACGCTGCCGTGGTAGGTGCGGACGCGGTCGCCGCGGCCGTGTTTGGTCAGTTCGGGGCTGACGGAGAAGGTGCCGGTCTCGATGTGCCGGACGGCGTCGCCGTAGGACCTGACGAGGTCGAGGGCGGTGGTGTTGCGGCGGGTGAGGTCGTCGAGGGCGGTGCGGCGGTCCTTGCCGCGGGAGGTGACGGTGATGCCGATGCGGCCGGTCTCGGGGTCGACTTCGACGTGGGCCTCGCCGCGGACCGTGAGTCGGGGGGCGTCGGGGGTGCCGTGGGGGGTGGTGGTCCGGGGGCGGTCTTCTTCGGGGGTGGTCATACGTCCCACTGTGTCACCGGTTGGGGTTTTGACGGGGTGTTGATTCACAGGGTCGGTCATCGGATCGAAACCTGCCGGACCTGTTGCCGGTTGCCGTGTCCGGGTCAGAATCTACGCGCGTCGGTCCTAGTCGATCCAGGATCTACGCGCGTCGCGAACCAGCCCGAGGAGAACCGAGACATGCCCCTGAACCGTCGGAAGTTCCTGAAGAAGTCGGCCGTGACCGGAGCGGGAGTGGCGCTGACCGGCGCGGCGGCTCCGGCGGCGGAGGCCGCGGAGACGAAGAAGGGCCCCAAGCCCGCCAAGCGGTACTCCCTGACGGTGATGGGCACGACCGACCTGCACGGCAACGTCTTCAACTGGGACTACTTCAAGGACGCCGAGTACACCGACACCAAGGGCAACGCCAAGGGCCTGGCCCGGATCGCCACCCTGGTGGCGCAGGTCCGCAAGGAGAAGGGGCGTGAGAACACGCTGCTCCTGGACGCCGGTGACACGATCCAGGGCACGCCCCTGACGTACTACTACGCCAAGGTCGAGCCGATCACCGCCAAGGGCGGTCCGGTGCACCCGATGGCGCAGGCGATGAACGCGATCGGGTACGACGCGGTGGCGCTCGGCAACCACGAGTTCAACTACGGCATCGAGACGCTGCGCAAGTTCGAGGACCAGTGCGACTTCCCGCTGCTGGGTGCGAACGCGCTGGACGCGAAGACGCTCAAGCCGGCCTTCCCGCCGTACTTCATGAAGAAGTTCCATGTGAAGGGCGCCCCGCCGGTCAAGGTCGCCGTCCTGGGTCTGACCAACCCGGGTATCGCGATCTGGGACAAGGCCTACGTCCAGGGCAAGTTGACGTTCCCGGGGCTGGAGGAGCAGGCGGCGAAGTGGGTGCCGAAGCTGCGGTCGATGGGCGCGGACGTGGTGGTGGTCTCGGCGCACTCGGGTTCCTCGGGCACCTCCTCCTACGGTGACCAGCTGCCGTACGTCGAGAACTCGGCGGCGCTGGTGGCGCAGCAGGTGCCGGGGATCGACGCGATCCTGGTGGGCCACGCGCACACGGAGATCGTCGAGTTGAAGGTGACGAACGAGAAGACGGGGAAGACGGTCGTCCTGTCGGAGCCGCTCTGCTACGCGCAGCGGCTGTCGCTGTTCGACATCGAGCTGGTCTTCGCCAAGGGCCGCTGGACGGTGGAGTCGGTGGCGGCGTCGGTGCGTGACTCCAAGACGGTCGCGGACGACCCGAGGATCACCAGGATGCTGGACGACGAGCACGAGAAGGTCGTGGCGTACGTCAACCAGGTCGTCGGTACCGCCACCGAGACGCTGACGACGGTGGAGGCCCGGTACAAGGACGCGCCGATCATCGACCTGATCACCAAGGTCCAGGAGGACGTGGTCAGGGCGGCGCTGGCGAGCACCGAGTACGCGGCGCTGCCGGTGATCGCGCAGGCGTCCCCGTTCTCGCGGACCTCGGAGATCCCGGCGGGCGAGGTGACCATCCGGGATCTGTCGAGCCTGTACGTGTACGACAACACGCTGGTCGCGAAGTTGATGACGGGTGCGCAGGTCAAGGCGTACCTGGAGTATTCGGCGGAGTACTTCGCGCAGACGGCGGCGGGTGCGGCCGTGGACGTGGAGAAGCTGACCAACGCGGCCGGCCGCCCGGACTACAACTACGACTACGTGTCGGGTCTGTCGTACGACATCGACATCGCGCAGCCGGCGGGTTCGCGGATCAGGAACCTGACCTATGGCGGGGTGGCGCTGGACGACGCGCAGCGGTTCGTGTTCGCGGTGAACAACTACCGGGCCAACGGTGGTGGCGCGTTCCCGCACGTGGCGTCGGCGCAGGAGCTGTGGTCGGAGTCGACGGAGATCCGTACCCGGATCGCCGAGTGGGTGACGGCGAAGGGTGTGCTGGACCCGGCGGAGTTCGCTTCGGTGGACTGGAGGCTGACGCGGGACGGTACGCCGGTGTTCTAGTCCGGTCCGGGGTGTAGGGCTTTCGGGAGCCTCAGATCCCGTCCAGCAGCGGTGTCAGTGTCTTAGGGCGGCGCGCGGACGGGATCTGGGGCTGTCGTGTTTCCAGGCCGAAGCTGGTGAAGGCGGTGCGGGCGGGCAGGGGGTAGGGCTCCGTGCCGGTCAGGGAGTTGAGGATGGTGGCGCTGCGCCAGGCGGCGAGGCCGAGGTCGGGGGCGCCCACGCCGTGGGTGTGGCGTTCGGCGTTCTGGACGTGGATGTGGCAGCCGGCGCCGGTGACGGCGGGGTCGAGGTCGAGACGGAACTGCGCGTCGACGCGGGGGCGGTCGCGGCTGTCGCGGCGGAGGTAGGGGTCGAGTCCGGTGAGGAGGCGGTCCAGGGGGCGTTCGCGGTAGCCGGTGGCGAGGACGACGGCGTCGGTGGTGAGCCGGTCGCGGGTGTTCTGTTCGAGGTGTTCGAGGTGGAGTTCGACGCGGGTGTTGGCGATGCGGCCGGCGGTGCGGACGCGGACGCCGGGGGTGAGGACGGTGTCGGGCCAGCCGCCGTGCAGGGTGCGGCGGTAGAGCTCGTCGTGGATGGCGGCGAGGGTGTCGGCGCCGATGCCTTTGTGGAGCTGCCACTGGGTGGTGGCGAGCCGGTCGCGGACGGGTTCGGCGAGGGCGTGGAAGTAGCGGGTGTAGTCGGGGGTGAAGTGTTCGAGGCCGAGCTTGGAGTACTCCATGGGCGCGAACGCCTCGGTGCGGCCGATCCAGGTGAGGCGTTCCCGGCCGGCGGGGCGGGCGCGCAGCAGGTCGAGGAAGATCTCGGCTCCGGACTGTCCTGATCCGACGACGGTGATGTGTCCGGCGGTGAGGAGTTCGGCGCGGTGGTCGAGGTAGTCGGCGGCGTGGTGGACGGGGACGCCGGGGGCGTCGACGAGGGGTTTGAGCGGGTCGGGGACGTAGGGCTCGGTGCCGATGCCGAGGACGATGTTGCGGGTGAGGGTGCGGCCGAGGGCTTCGGCTTCTCCGTCGGCGTCGAGCTGGGTGAAGTCGACTTCGAAGACGTCGCGTTCGGGGTTGAAGCGGACGGCGTCGACCTGGTGGCCGAAGTGGAGTGCGGGCAGGTTCTGCGAGACCCAGCGGCAGTAGGCGTCGTATTCGGCGCGCTGGATGTGGAAGTGCTCGGCGAAGTAGAAGGGGAAGAGGCGGTCGCGGGCTCTGAGGTAGTTGAGGAAGGACCAGGGGCTGGTGGGGTCGGCGAGGGTGACGAGGTCGGCGAGGAAGGGGACTTGGACGGTGGTGCCGTCGATGAGCAGGCCGGGGTGCCAGTCGAAGGCGGGGCGCTGGTCGTAGAAGACGGTGTCGAGTTCGCCGAGGGGGTGGGCGAGGGCGGCGAAGGAGAGGTTGAACGGGCCGATGCCGATGCCGACCAGGTCGCGGGGGGTTTCGGGGGTGGGGCTCATCGGGGGGTGGTTCCTTCCACGAGTCCGAGCAGGGTGGTGAGGTCGCCCGGTGCGGTGCGGGGGTTGAGGAGGGTGGCCTTGAGCCAGAGCCGGCCGTCGAGGCGGGCGCGGCCGAGGACGGCCTGTCCGTCGGTGAGGAGGTGGCGGCGCAGGGCGGCGACGGTGGCGTCGGTGGCGGTGGCGGGGCGGAAGAGGACCGTGCTGAGGGTGGAGCGGTCGTGGAGTTCGAGGCGGGGGTGTGCCTCGATGAGGTCGGCGAGGTCGGTGGCGCGGTCGCAGACCTGGTCGACGAGGTCTCCGAGGCCCTGGCGGCCGAGGGTCGCGACGGTGGCGGCGATCTTGAGGATGTCGGGGCGGCGGGTGGTGCGTGGGGAGCGGGCGAGGAGGTCGGGGAGGCCGGCGTCGGTGTCGTCGTCGGCGTTGAGGTAGTCGGCGTGCTGGTGCAGGGCGTGGAGGTCGTCGGGGTCGCGGACGGCGAGGAGTCCGGCGGCGACGGGCTGCCAGCCCAGTTTGTGCAGGTCGAGGGTGACGGTCGCGGCGGCGGCCAGGCCGGTGAGGAGGTGGCGGCGGCGGTCGCTGAAGAGGAGGCCGCCGCCGTAGGCCGCGTCGATGTGCAGGCGGGCGTGGTGGCGGGCGCAGAGGGCGGCGATCTCGGGCAGGGGGTCGATGAGGCCGGCGTCGGTGGTGCCCGCGGTGGCGGCGACGAGGTGGGGGCCGGGCAGCCGGGTGAGTGCTTCGTCGAGGGCGGCGGGGTCGAGGGTGCCGGCGGGTGCGGGGACGGTGACGGGGTCGGGGAGGCCGAGGAGCCAGGCCGCTCTGGGCAGGGAGTGGTGGGCGTTGGCGCCGTGGACGAGGCGTACGCCGGGGTGTGCCTCGCGGGCGAGGAGGAGGGCGAGTTGGTTGGACTCGGTGCCGCCGGTGGTGACGAGTGCGTCGGGTGCTCCCCCGGTGCCGCCGGTGGTGACGAAGGCGTCGCGTGGTCCCCCGGTGCCGTCGTGGGCGGTGGCCGCGCGTCCTTCGGTGAAGGTCAGGGCGGCGAGTTCGCGGGCGAGGAGGGCTTCGAGTTCCGAGGCGGCCGGGGCCTGGTCCCAGGAGTCGAGGGAGGGGTTGAGGGTGCTCGCGGCGAGGTCGGCGGCGGTGGCGACGGCCAGGGGCGGGCAGTGCAGGTGGGCGGCGCAGAGTGGGTCGGCGGGGTCGGCGGAGCCTTCGGTGACGGCTCGGACGAGGGTGTAGAGGGCGGTCGGGTCGCCCTGCTCGGGGAGGAGGTCGCCGAGGGCGTCGCGCAGGCGGGCGGCGACGGCGTCCGGGCCGCCCCGGGGCAGGGGGCCGCCGCGGGCGCGGGTGCCGTCGCCGAGGGCGGTGAGGACGGTGTCGAGCAACGGCCCGAGGGCGTGCGGGCCTTGGGGACCCGAGGCGAGAGGCGGCGTGCTCATGCGGTCCAGCTTGTACGCCGTTGCAGTGCTGTGTCCGAAAAGCCCGGTGAGCGGAACCCGAAAGGGGGTACTTTCGCGCGGGGAATCCTGTCGGAAGGGGGCGGACGGAGGCACCACGGCCTCCGTCCGCCCCCCTGTCCGCCCCCGTCCGTCCCGGTGGTTACGCCTGGCGCACGCGCAACGCGCGTCCGAGGTCGTCCAGTTGGTCGACGAGTTTGCGGCGCAGCGCCGGAATCAGGTCGCCGTTCTTCAGGGTGGCCTCGCCCAGGCGGAGGGTCTCGGGGTCGACGGCGTGGACGGGGAACGCCCAGCGGCCGAGGACGTCGGCGATGGCGGGGCCGCGCCGGTCGGCGACGGCGACGGCGTCCTCGTAGAAGCGGGCCACGTACGGCTGGAGGAGTTCGGCCTGTTCGGGTTGCCAGAAGCCCTGGGCGGTGGCGGTGAGGAGGTAGTTGGAGAGGCTGTCGCCGTTGAACATGGCGTCCCAGGCGCGGGCCTTGGACTCGGGGTCGGGCAGGGCGGCGCGGCAGCGGGCGGCGCCCTCCTGGCCGGTGGCGCTGGGGTCGCTCGCGAGTTCGGCGGCGATGGCGGCCTCGTCGGTCTCGCCGAGGACGGCGAGCCGGGACAGGATGCGCCAGCGCAGGTCGGGGTCGAGTTCGGGGCCGCCGGGGACGGTGCCGTCGGAGAGCCAGCCGGCGATGGGTTCGGGGTGGCCGGCGACGTCGATGTAGTGGCGTACGGCGATGAGCCGCAGGCCGGGGTGGTCGCCGTCCTCGGTGCGGCGGATGAGGTCGCGGCACAGGGCGGAGAGGGTCGCGAGGGCGGCGGGGCGCTGCTCGGGGGTGAGGTAGCGGTCGGCGACCTGGGTGGAGGCGAAGCCGAGGACGCCCTGGACGAGGGCGAGGTCGGTTTCGCGCGGGAGGTGGGTGCGGGCGGTCTCCAGGTAGGCGGTGGCGGGGAGTTCGCCGTCGCGGACGGCGTCGCGGAGGGCGTTCCAGACGACGGCGCGGCTCAGCGGCTCGGGCAGTCCGGACAGGGCGGTGCTGACGCCGTCGAAGGAGTGGGCGTCGAAGCGGACCTTGGCGTAGGTGAGGTCGCCGTCGTTGAGGAGGAGCAGGGTGGGGCGCTTGCCGATGGGCTGCGGTTCGGCCTGCGGGACGTCGAGGTCGAGGCGTTCGCGCAGGGCGAGGTGGCGGCCCTCGTCGGCGACGTCGAGGTCGTAGAGGCCGACGGCGATGCGGTGGGGGCGGCTGCCGGTGTGCTCGACCCGGAGGGTGTGGGTGCCGTCGGTGCCGCGGGTGACGGTGGGGGTGAGGGTGTCGACGCCGGTGGTGCGCAGCCAGGCGTCGGCCCAGGCGTGGACGTCGCGGTCGGTGTGCGCGGCGAGGGATTCGATGAAGTCGGCGAGGGTGGCGTTGGCGAACCGGTGGCGTTCGAAGTGGGTGTTGATGCCGGCCAGGAAGTCCTTCTCGCCGAGCCAGGCGACGAGTTGGCGCAGTGCGGAGGCGCCCTTGGCGTAGGAGATGCCGTCGAAGTTGAGGAGGGCGGAGGCGGTGTCGTCGACGGCGTCGGGGGCGACGGGGTGGGTGGAGGGACGCTGGTCGGCGTCGTAGCCCCAGCCCTTGCGGACGACGCCGAAGTCGGTCCAGGTGTCGGTGAAGCGGGTCGCCTCGGTGAGGGTCTGGTAGCCCATGTACTCGGCGAAGGACTCGTTGAGCCAGATGTCGTCCCACCAGGCGAGGGTGACGAGGTCGCCGAACCACATGTGGGCCATCTCGTGGGCGATGACCATGGCGCGGGTCTGGCGTTCGGTGTCGGTGACGGCGGAGCGGTAGACGAACTCGTCGCGGAAGGTGACCAGTCCGGGGTTCTCCATGGCGCCGGCGTTGAACTCGGGGACGAAGGCCTGGTCGTAGGAGTCGAAGGGGTAGGGCTCGTCGAACTTCTCGTGGTAGCGGTCGTAGCACTGCTTGGTGATCTCGAACAGTTCGTCGGCGTCGGTGTCGAGGTAGGGCGCGAGGGAGGCGCGGCAGTGGAGGCCGAAGGGCAGTCCGCGGTGCCGGGTGGTGACGGAGTGCCAGGGGCCGGCGGCGACGGCGACGAGGTAGGTGGAGATCAGGGGGGTGGCCGCGGCCTTCCAGAGGCCGTCGGTGTGTTCGGTGACGCCGTTGGCGAGGACGGTCCAGCCCTCGGGGGCCTTGACGGTCAGCTCGAAGACGGACTTGAGGTCGGGCTGGTCGAAGGCGGCGAAGACGCGCTGGACGTCGTTCATGAACAGCTGGGTGTAGACGTAGGTCTCGCCGTCGCTGGGGTCGGTGAAGCGGTGCATGCCCTCGCCGGTGCGGGAGTAGCGCATGGCGGCGTCGACGCGCAGTTCGTGCTCGCCGGCGGTGAGGTTCTTCAGCGGGAGCCGGTTGCCGTCGAGGGATTCGGGGTCGAGGGGTTGTCCGTCGAGCGTGACCGAGCGCAGTTCCGCGGGCTTGACCTCGACGAAGGTGTCCGCGTCCGCGCGGGTGGCGAAGCGGATGACGGTGACGGAGTCGAAGGTCTCGTCGCCGGTGGTCAGATCGAGTTCGATCGTGTACCGGCGGACGTCGAGGAGCTGGGCACGGGTCTGCGCTTCGTCGCGCATCAGTACGGACATGCAGGACATGCTGCCTGATGGCGTCGGTGAGGCACAGAGGCGGACCGGTATGCGGTCTATGTCCTGTCCTGCGCCCGGCGGGCGGCGGTGTCGCGTTGCGGGGGTACGCGGGCGTCGACGCGGGGTGCGGCGGGCCGGCCGGGGTCGTCGCGGCCGTCGAGCAGGGCGCGCAGTTCGCGGACCTCCGTCTCCAGGGCGCGGTGGCGGAGGTGGGTGTCGTAGAGGTGGCGGACCTTGGTGCGTAACACCCCGGGGTCGACGGGTTGCGTCACGAGGTCGGCGACGCCGAGGCCGAAGGCGGCGGAGGTGAGTTCCTGGTCCGGGCCGAAGCCGGTCAGGAGAATGACCGGAATGTGCTGGGTCTGTTCCAGGCGGCGCATGTAGCGCACCACTTCCAGGCCGCTGACGCCGGGCATGCGGACGTCGAGGAGCAGAAGGCCGACCTGGCCGCGCAGGACCTGCTTGAGGGCCTCGTCGCCGGTGGTGGCGCGGCTGAGCCGGTAGCCGAGGGGGGCGAGTGCGCTCTCCAGGGCGTACAGCGTGTCCTGGTGGTCGTCGACGATGAGGATCCTGGCATCCGACGGCATGGCGTGACGTCCCTCCCGCATGGCGTGACCTGCTCGGGTCCGTGACGCTGACGGGCTGTGCCCGCCGGCTGACAAGGAGTGCACAGCGCAGCATGCCCCGTCGGGGCGTGCCGTGTCACGCGCGGGGAGGGACGGGGGGCGTCAGTTGGCCGTGGGCGCGGGGTCGTTGAGGGTGTCCTCGGCGATGCTCTCGTGGTGTCTGATGACCTCGGCGATGATGAAGTTCAGGAACTTCTCCGCGAAGGCCGGGTCGAGCTTGGCGTTCTCGGCGAGGGTGCGCAGCCGGGCGATCTGGCTGGATTCGCGGGCCGGGTCGGCGGGCGGCAGCTGGTGGGCGGCCTTGAGGTGTCCGACCTGCTGGGTGCATTTGAAGCGTTCGGCGAGCATGTGGACGACGGCCGCGTCGATGTTGTCGATGCTGTCGCGCAGCCGCGCGAGCTCCGCGCGGACGGCGGGGTCGACGTCGTCGTTCGTGGTGTTGCTGGTGGTCATGGGCGTGAAGCCTACGGTGCGCGGTCGGGTTCGATCATCGGTGGTTCGGCCGGGTCCGGTACGTGGTCGGTCCAGCCGCCGGGGACGGTGCGGGCCTGCTGGGCGCGGAAGCGGACGGGTGGCATCCCGGTACGGCGGGTGAACAGCCGGGAGAAGTAGGCCGGATCGTCGTATCCGACGCGGCGGGCGACGGCCGCGACGGGCAGTTCGGTGGCGGCGAGGAGTTCCTTGGCGCGGCCGAGCCGGATACCGAGCAGGTAGTCCTTGGGGCTGCACCCGGCGCCGCGGCGGACGGCGGCCCGCAGTTCGGCGGGGGTCAGGCCGTGCCGGGCGGCGTGGTCGGCGACGGTCATCGGGGTGCAGGCGTCGCGGGCGAGGGCCTTGAGGAGCTGGTCGCCGTCGGGGGTGAGGTCGGCGCGGGCGCGGCGCAGGGCGACGAGGAGTTCGTGGACGGCGGCCGAGGTCTCGATCTCCAGCAGCGGGTTGTCGCGGCGGGCGGCGCGCGCGATGCGGGCGACGACGGCGCGCGGCCCGGCGGCGTCGGCGAGCGGGGCGACGGGGTGGTCGGGTGCGATGCAGCCGAGTTCGGTGTAGGTGGCGGTGGCGGGGCCGGTGAAGTCGACGAAGCCCTCGTCCCAGCCGGTGTCGGGGTCGGGGCCGTAGTGGTGCGGGACGCCGGGGGTGAGCCAGAGCACGGCGGGCGCGGTGACGGTCGTGCGGCGGCCGTCGGGGCCGCGGTACCAGCCGCGGCCGGCGCTGATGACGACGGCGACGTGGTGGTCGAGGGTGCGGGGGCCGACGGTGGGCAGGGCGCCGTGCTGGAGGCCGACGCCGAGGCAGACCAGGCCGAGCCGGTGGTGGGCGGGGCCGGGGGTGAGGAACCGCATCCAGGTCCGGTACATCGGCGCCGCTCCTCTCCGGTGGCCTGCGGTGCGCTTCGGTCCAAGCAGCGTCGATCTTTGTCCATGGACCGGGCCGCCGCCAGGGGTGAGGGTGGCGGCATGAGCGAGTTCACGGTCGGGGACGAGGATTTCCTGCTGGACGGTCGCCCGGTGCGGCTGCTGTCCGGGGCGCTGCACTACTTCCGGGTGCACGAGGAGCAGTGGGGGCACCGGCTCGGCATGCTGCGGGCGATGGGCCTGAACTGCGTGGAGACGTACGTGCCCTGGAACCTGCACGAGCCGCGGCCCGGCGGCTTCCGGGACGTGGAGGCGCTCGGCCGGTTCCTGGACGCGGTCCGGGCGGCGGGGCTGTGGGCGGTCGTGCGGCCGGGCCCGTACATCTGCGCCGAGTGGGAGAACGGCGGGCTGCCGCACTGGGTGCCGGGGCACGCGCGCACCCGTGACGAGCGGTTCCTGCGGCCGGTGGCGGACTGGTTCGGCCGGCTGCTGCCCCAGGTGGTGGCCCGGCAGGCGGACCGGGGCGGGCCGGTGGTCATGGTGCAGGTGGAGAACGAGTACGGCAGTTACGGGTCGGACGCCCGGTATCTGTCCTGGCTGGCGGGGCTGCTGCGGGAGCTGGGGGTGACGGTGCCGCTGTTCACCTCGGACGGCCCGGAGGACCACATGCTCACCGGGGGTTCGGTGCCGGGGGTGCTGGCGACGGTGAACTTCGGGTCCGGGGCGCGGGAGGCGTTCCGGGTCCTGCGCCGGCACCGGCCGGACGGGCCGCTGATGTGCATGGAGTTCTGGTGCGGCTGGTTCGACCACTGGGGCGCGGAGCACGTGGTGCGGGAGGCGGCGGACGCGGCGGGGGCACTGCGGGAGATCCTGGAGTGCGGGGCGTCGGTCAATCTGTACATGGCGCACGGCGGCACGAGTTTCGCCGGGTGGGCGGGCGCCAACCGGGGTGGCGGCGCGCTGCACGACGGGCCGCTGGAGCCGGACGTGACGTCCTACGACTACGACGCGCCCGTGGACGAGGCGGGGCGGCCCACGCCGAAGTTCTGGGCGTTCCGTGAGGTCCTCGCCGAGTACGCCGACGGCCCGCTGCCGGAGCCGCCCGCGCCGCCCGCCGCGCTGGGCGGCCCCTGCGAGGCCGTGCCGGTCTCCTGGGCGCCGCTGGCGGCCGTGCTGGAGGCGTGCGGCGGCGAAGAGGTGTCCGGGCCGGTGCCGCCGACCTTCGAGGAGTTGGACGTGGACCGGGGTCTGGTGCGCTACGCGGTGACCGTGCCGGGGCCGCGGCAGCCGTATCCGCTGCTGGCGCGCGGGCTGCGGGACCTGGCCGTGGTGTACGTCGACGGGGAGCGGGCCGGGGTGCTCACCGAGGAGGAGCCGCGGCTGAAGGAGCCCGTCGCCGGGCCCGCGCGCGTGGAGCTGTGGGTGGAGTCCCTCGGGCGGGTCAACTACGGGCCGCGCCTCGGGGAGGCCAAGGGGATCACCGGGGGGATCCTGCACGAGCGGCAGTTCCTGCACGACGTGAGCGCGCGGGGGCTGCGGCTGGACGCCCTGGAGGACGTGTCGGCGGTGCCGTTCGGCGACCTGGACGGGTCGGGCGCGCCGGGGCTGTACCGGGGTGTCGCGGACGTGCGGAACGCGGGGGACGCGCGGCTGGAACTGCCCGGCTGGACGCGGGGGTTCGTCTGGGTGAACGGGTTCGCGCTGGGCCGCTACTGGTCGGCGGGCCCGCAGCGGGCGCTGTACGTGCCGGGGCCGGTGCTGCGCGAGGGCGCGAACGACGTCCGGGTGCTGGAACTGGAGGGCACGGCGGGGCGGGCGCCGGCGCTGCGGGGGGTGTGAGCGGGGGCGGGGCTGGGGCGCGGGGTGCGCGGGTGCGCGGGTACTGCGGGAGGGGCGAGCGGGGGCGCGGGCGCGGGGTGCGGTGCTCGCGGGGGCGCCGGTGCTGCGGGAGGTGCGCGAGCGGGGGCGCGGGGGCCGGGGCGTGTGCGAGCGGGCCGCACGCCCTCCCCTGACGGTGGGGGCGTGCGGTCCGTGGTGGCCGGGTGGCCCGTGTGACCGGATGGCCTGGTGGCCTGGTGGCCTGGTGGCCTGGTGGCCGGTGGCTACAGGGCCGCCGCGGCCCGGGCTATGTCGGCGGCGAAGGTGTTCACCTGCGTGTAGACGCCGGGCACGCCCGCGCGGGCGCAGCCGTCGCCCCAGCTGACGATGCCGACCTGGATCCACTTGCCGGCGTCGTCCTTGCGGAACATCGGCCCGCCGGAGTCGCCCTGGCAGGTGTCGACGCTGCCGCGCGTCCAGCCGGCGCAGAGCTCTTCCTTGGCGACCAGACGGTTGCCGTAGTGGCGCTTGCACACGCGGTCGGCGACGAACGGCACGGTGGCCTTGAGCAGCTTGTCGCTGCCGGTGCCCGCGCCCTCCCGGGTGTCGCCCCAGCCCGCGATCGTGAACATGCCGCGGTTGTAGCGGTCGGTGGTGGCGAGCTTCAGGGTGGGCTTGTCGATCGGCTTGGCGAGCTTGATGAGCGCCCAGTCCTTGCCGGTGCCGTCGTAGCCGGGGGCGACCTTGACCTTCGTCGACTTGACCTTGATGGCCGCCGAGGAGTTGAGGTCGTTGACGCCCGCGGTGACGGTGATGCGGTTGTTGTTGCCGGAGCCGTCCATGCAGTGGGCGGCGGTCAGCACGATGTCCTTCTTGTAGAGCGCCCCGCCGCAGCCCATCGAGAGATGGACCATGAAGGGGAACTCGTTCGCCACCGCGGGCGATCCGCCCACGACGCGGGTGTCCGCGGCCTGGGCGGCGCTCAGGGGCTGGAGGGAGGCGACGGCGAGAGTCACGGCGCCGAGGGCCGCGGCCCTCTTCACCAGGGTCAGGCCGGCACTTCTCTTGGGCTGGTTATGGGTCAACGCATGTCCTTTCGTGGGGGGTTGGGCGGCCCGCAGTATGAGGATCAAGGAGGGGTCATGACAAGGACGGATCTCACGCCCCCGGGAGGGAACCCGAGCGGGGAAATATCCCTCACCTCCCCGTAGAGTGGATTGGGGTTCAGGCGTCTTGGGGGGTTGGGGCGTGACGAACGGCGGACCGGTCGAGCACGGTTACCCACACCTGGAGACGGTGCGGGCGGCGATCACGGCCCTGTACAGGCGGCTGTCGTACGACACGGTGCGGACCTTCGCCGGCAGCGTGGTCCCGGCCGACGTGGCCTTCTCCGACCTGGACGACCTGCATCTGGGGGCCCAGCGGGTGGCGCGCGAGCTGGTCCGGCACTACGGGCTGCCGGACGCGCGGATCATCGTGAGCTTCCGCGAGATGACCCATGCGGCGAGCGTCGAACTCGCCGCGGGGCCCGAGTACTTCGTGGAGCTGAACGACCGGTTCCGGACGCATCGGCGGGACATCGGGGCGGCGCTGGCGCACGAGATCATGCACGTGTACCTGCACCGGCTGGACCTGTCGTTCCCCGGTACCCGGGACAACGAGATCCTCACGGACACGGCGGCGACGTATCTGGGCGCCGGTTGGCTGCTGCTGGACGCGTTCCGGGAGGACGGGGCGTCGTCACAGAAGCTGGGGTATCTGACGCCGGAGGAGTTCGGGTACGTCCTCGGCAAGCGGGCGCTGCTCTTCGGCGAGGACCCCTCGGTGTGGTTCACCAGCGCGCAGGCGTACACGGCGTACGGGAAGGGGCTGGCCGAGGCCCGCCGGGACGGGGAGCGGCCGCCGCTGACGGCCGCGGGGTGGGCGGGGCGGCGCCGGTACGCGCGGGAACGGCGGCAGGGGGGTGAGGGGTCGGCTCCGGGGGCGCCGTACTCCTTCAGCGCGGACGGGGAGGGGCGGTTGCGGGTGTCGTTTCCCTGTCCTACCTGTCTTCAGCGGATTCGGGTGCCGGTGAAGGGGCGGGTGCGGGTGCGGTGCGGGTTGTGCCGGACGGTGTTGGAGTGTGACACGTAGGGCGCGTCACGGGGGGGGGTGCGGATGGATGGCGTGTGCGGGTGGGTTCGTGGCTGGTCGCGCAGTTCCCCGCGCCCCTGGGTGGGGTGGGTCTGAGGCCGGTTTGCGGGTGCGGGTGCGTTGTGGCTGGTCGCGCAGTTCCTCGCGCCCCTGGGGGCGTGGCTGTCACTGTCCGTATACCGGTTCTGGGGTTGGGGTCTGTTTCAGGAGTGCTTGTGCTGTTTCTCCTGCTTCCGTCGGGGTCCAGCGGGCGGCTTTGTCGCTGGTGGGGCCTCTGCGCCAGCCGTCCATCACGGTGATGCGGCCGCCCTCCGCCTCGAAGACGCGACCCGTCACGCCGCTGCCGGCCGCCGAGCCGAGCCAGACGACCAGGGGGGAGACGTTCTCCGGGGCCATCGCGTCGAAGCCGGCCCCGGGCGCTGCCATCCGGTCGGCGAACGTGCGTTCCGTCATCCTTGTACGGGCCGCGGGGGCGACGGCGTTGACCTGGACGCCGTAGCGGGCGAGTTCGGCGGCCGCGACCAGGGTCAGGGCCAGCACGCCCGCCTTCGCCGCGCTGTAGTTGCCCTGTCCCACCGCGCCCAACAGGCCCGCACCACTGCTGGTGTTGACGATCCGGGCGACCGGGAGCCGACCCGCCTTCGCCTCGGCGCGCCAGTGCGCCGCCGCGTGCTTCAGCGGCAGGAAGTGGCCCTTGAGGTGGACGCGGAGCACGGCGTCCCACTCCTCCTCGTCGAGGTTGACCAGCATCCGGTCCCGCAGGAACCCGGCGTTGTTGACCAGGGTGTCGAGGCGGCCGTAGGCGTCCAGGGCCGTGGCGACCAGGGAGGCCGCGCCCGGGGTCGTCGCGATGTCGCCGCCGTGCGCCACGGCCTCGCCGCCCGCCGCGCGGATCTCGGCCACGACCAGGGCCGCGGGACTGTCGGCGTCCGGTGTGCCGTCCAGGCCCACGCCGAGGTCGTTGACGACGACCCGCGCGCCCTCCGCGGCGAAGGCGAGCGCGTGCGCCCGCCCGAGGCCCCGCCCCGCGCCGGTGACGGCGACGACCCGCCCCTCGCAGATACCGCTCATCCCTCTGCTCCCTTCTCCGCCGTGCCCGCCGCGTCGAGGAAGGCGGGCCGCTCTCCGCCCCCGTGCACCTGGAGGCTCGCGCCGGTGACGTAGGCGGCCGCGTCCGAGGCGAGGAAGACGGCCGCCGCGCCCACGTCGGCCGGTTCCGCCAGCCGGCCGAGCGGGACCGTGCGGGCCACGGCCGCCAGGCCGGGCCCGCCGCCGTAGTGCAGGTGGGACAGTTCGGTGCGGACCATGCCGACGACGAGGGTGTTGACCCGGACCTCGGGCGCCCACTCCGCGGCCATGGAGCGAGCGAGGCTCTCCAGCCCCGCCTTCGCCGCCCCGTACGCGGCGGAGCCCGGGGAGGGACGGCCGCCGCTGACGCTGCCGATCATCAGCACGTTGCCCCGGGACCGCCGCAGGAGCCCGTGGGCCGCCAGCGAGACCGTGAGGGGCGCGACGAGGTTGAGCTGCACCACGCGTGCGTGCCGCTCCGCCTCCGCCTCGGTCAGCAGCCGGTAGGGGGTGCCGCCCGCGTTGTTGACGAGGACGTCCAGTCGGGGCAGGGCGGCGAGGAAGCGGTCCACGGACGCCGGGTCGCGCACGTCGAGGGGATGGAACTCGACTCCCGGTGAAGGGAGTTCGGGTGGTTTGCGCGCGCCGGCCACGACCCGGGCGCCCGCCCGGACGAAGGCGGCCGCGATACCGGCGCCGACCCCTCGGGTGCCGCCGGTGACGACGGCGAGCTTCCCGTTCAGCTCCATCGCGATGCCTCCCCTTCCCCGCGATCCGCTGCTACCTTCCACCTAACAAACGTTAGGTGGAAGGTAGCTGATGCGCCCATGAGTGTCTCCACCTCGTCCCCGGAAAAGGGGATCCGTCTGGTCACGGTCGACCGGCCGCCCGTCAACGCCCTGCCGGTGGAAGGCTGGTTCGCGCTGGCCGACGCGGTGCGCGCGGCCGGCCGCGACCCGCGGGTGCGGTGCGTGGTGCTGGCGGCGGCCGGCCGGGGCTTCAACGCGGGCGTCGACATCAAGGAGCTGCGCGACGGCGACGGGAACACCCTCATCGGGGCCAACCGGGGCTGCTACGAGGCCTTTTCGGCCGTGTACCGGTGCGAGGTGCCGGTGGTGGCGGCCGTGCAGGGCTTCTGCCTCGGCGGGGGTGTCGGGCTGGCCGGGAACGCCGACGCGATCGTGGCGAGCGAGGACGCCGTCTTCGGCCTGCCCGAACTGGACCGGGGCGCCCTCGGCGCCGCCACCCACCTGGCCCGGCTGGTCCCCCAGCACCTGTTGCGCACGCTGTACTTCACCGCCCGCACGGTCACCGCCGCCGAGCTGCACGGGCACGGTTCGGTGTGGCGCGTGGTGCCGCGCGAGGAACTGCGGTCGGCGGCACTGGAGTTGGCCCGCGAGATCGCCGCCAAGGACGGGGAACTGCTCCGCCTGGCCAAGGCGGCGCTCAACGGCATCGACCCGGTCGACGTGCACCGCGGCTACCGCTTCGAGCAGGGCTTCACCTTCGAGGCTAGCGTCAGCGGCGTCGGCGACCGGGTACGGAACACCTTCGGGCAGGACGGGACACCTACCGGCGAGGCGGTGGCCGAGTGACGAACCGAACGGACCGGACGGACCGGACGGACAAGACGCTCACCGCCGAGGAGGCGGTCTCCCGGCTGGCCGACGGCATGACCCTCGGCATCGGCGGCTGGGGCTCCCGCCGCAAACCGATGTCCCTGGTCAGAGCACTGCTCCGGACTCGGATCACCGATCTCACCGTGGTCTCCTGCGGCGGGCCGGACGTCGGCATGCTGGCCGCCGCCGGACGCATCCGCCGGCTGGTGGCCCCCTTCGTCACCCTCGACTCCATCCCCCTGGAGCCGAACTACCGCGCGGCCCGGGAGCGGGGCACCCTCGAACTGACCGAGCTGGACGAGGCGATGTTCCTGTGGGGCCTGCGCGCCGCCGCGCACCGCATGCCGTTCCTGCCGGTGCGCGCGGGACTCGGCTCGGACGTGATGCGGGTCAACCCCGGCCTGCGCACGGTGACTTCGCCGTACGAGGACGGCGAGACCTTCGTCGCGGTGCCCGCCCTGCGGCTGGACGCGGCCCTGGTGCACGTCAACCGCGCCGACCGGTGGGGCAACGGTCAGTACCTGGGCCCCGACCCGTACTTCGACGACCTCTTCTGCGCGGCGGCGAAGGCCGCGTACGTCTCCTGCGAGCGGATCGTGGACACCGCCGAGCTGGCGAAGGCCGGGGCGCCGCAGACGCTGCTGATCGGGCGGCACACCGTGACCGGGGTGATCGAGGCGCCGGGCGGCGCGCACTTCACCTCCTGCGCACCCGACTACGGCCGGGACGAGGAAGCCCAGCGGGTGTACGCGACCACGCCGTGGGCGGAGTACGCCGCACGTCCGCCGCACGCACCGGAGGAGCGATGACCGTCACCCGCGCCGAGCACTGTGTGATCGCCTGTGCCGAGACCTGGCGCGGCGCCGGGGAGGTCCTGGCGAGCCCCATGGGCCTGGTGCCGTCCGTGGGCGCCCGGCTGGCCCGGCTCACGTTCGCGCCCGAGCTGCTGCTCACCGACGGGGAGGCGATGCTGGTCGGCGCGGACGGCTCCGTGGAGGGCTGGCTGCCCTACCGCCTCCACCTGGACCTGGTGACCGGGGGGCGGCGGCACGTGATGATGGGCGCGAGCCAGATCGACCGCTTCGGCAACCAGAACATCGCGTGCGTCGGACCGTGGGAGAAGCCGCGGCGGCAGCTGCTCGGGGTGCGCGGAGCGCCGGTCAACACGCTCAACAATCCGACGAGTTACTGGGTGCCCCGGCACTCCCGGCGGGTCTTCGTGGAGCGCGTCGACCTGGTGTGCGGGGTGGGCAACGACCGGGCCGCCGGTGCCCGTCACCACCGTCTGGGCCGGGTCGTCTCCGACCTCGGTGTCTTCGACTTCGACACCCCCGACGGGTCGATGCGGCTGGCCTCGCTGCACCCCGGGGTGAGCGTCGAGGAGGTCCGCGAGGCGACCGGTTTCCCGCTGGCGGCCGCGGACGAGGTGCCGTACACCCGTGACCCGAGCCCGGCCGAACTGCGGCTGATCCGCGAGGTGATCGATCCGCGGGACACCCGGGCGCGGGAGGTGGACCACTGATGGAGACGGCGCTGACCCGGCTGGTCGGAGTGCGGCATCCGCTGGTGCAGACCGGCATGGGCTGGGTGGCGGGGCCGCGGCTGGTCTCGGCGGCGGCGAACGCGGGCGCCCTCGGGGTACTGGCCTCGGCCACCATGACCGTCGACCGGCTGAGGGAGGCGGTCCGCGAGGTCAAGTCCCGTACCGGGGAGCCCTTCGGGGTCAATCTCCGGGCGGACGCGGCCGACGCCGGGGACCGGGTGCGGGTGATCGTCGAGGAGGGGGTGCGGGTCGCCTCCTTCGCGCTGGCGCCCTCCGCCGAGCTGATCGCGGCGCTGAAGGAGGCGGGCGTGGTGGTGATCCCGACGGTCGGGGCGCGGCGGCACGCCGAGAAGGTGGCGGCCTGGGGCGCGGACGCGGTGATCGTGCAGGGCGGCGAGGGCGGCGGGCACACCGGCGAGGTGGCGACGACGGTGCTGCTGCCGCAGGTGGTGGACGCGGTGCGGATCCCCGTCGTGGCGGCGGGCGGCTTCTTCGACGGGCGGGGGCTGGTCGCGGCGCTGGCGTACGGGGCCGCGGGTGTCGCGATGGGCACCCGCTTCCTGCTGACCTCGGACTCGACGGTCCCGGACGCCGTCAAGGCGCGCTATCTGGCGGCGACGGTCCGGGACGTCACCGTGACCCGGGCGGTCGACGGGCTGCCGCACCGCATGCTCCGCACGGAACTGGTCGACTCCCTGGAGCGCTCCGGCCGGGCCCGGTCCCTGCTCGGCGCGGTGCGGCGGGCGGCGGCCCTGCGGCGGCTGTCGGGGGCGTCCTGGCGCGGGATGCTCCGGGACGGCCGGGCCCTGCGGCACGGCGAGGAGCTGACCTGGAGCCAGGTCCTGCTCGCCGCGAACACCCCGATGCTGCTCAAGGCGTCGATGGTGGACGGCCGTACGGATCTCGGGGTGATGGCGTCCGGGCAGGTCGCCGGGGTGATCGAGGACCTGCCCTCGTGCCGGGAGCTGGTGGACCGGATCATGGCCGAGGCGGCACACACCATGGGCGCGCTGCCACCCGCCTGACGGACGCCGTCAACGGCCAACGGGCGGCGGGCCGTCTACAGGCGTTCGATGATCGTCACATTGGCCTGGCCGCCACCCTCGCACATCGTCTGGAGCCCGAACCGGCCGCCGGTGCGCTCCAGTTCGTGCAGCAGGGTCGTCATCAGCCGTACGCCGGTGGCGCCCAGGGGGTGGCCGAGGGCGATGGCGCCGCCGTTGACGTTGACCCGGGCGGGGTCGGCGCCGGTCTCCTTGAGCCAGGCCAGGACGACCGGGGCAAAGGCCTCGTTGATCTCGACGAGGTCGATCCCGTCGATGGTCAGGCCGGTCTTCTTCAGGGCGTGCGCGGTGGCCGGTATCGGCGCGGTGAGCATGCGGATCGGGTCCTCGCCGCGCACCGAGAGGTGGTGCACCCGGGCCCGGGGCGTCAGCCCGTGCTCGCGCACCGCCCGCTCGGAGGCGAGCAGCATCGCCGCCGCCCCGTCGGAGACCTGCGAGGAGCAGGCGGCGGTGACGGTGCCGCCCTCGATCACCGGTTTGAGGGCGGCCATCTTCTCCAGTGAGGTGTCCCGGCGCGGGCCCTCGTCGGCCACCACCTCGCCGAGGGCGACGAGTTCGCGGTCGAAGCGGCCCTCGTCGAGCGCGCGGACGGCCCGCTCGTGGGAGCGCAGCGCGAACTCCTCCTGGTCGCGGCGGGTGATCCCCCACTTCGCGGCGATCATCTCGGCGCCGGCGAACTGGTTGACCGGCCGGGAGCCGTACCGGGCCCGCCAGCCCTCGCTGCCCGCGAAGGGGCCCTCGGTCAGTCCGAGCGGCTCGGCGGCCTGCCGGGTGGCGAAGGCGATCGGGATCATGGACATGTTCTGCACTCCACCGGCGACCACCAGGTCCTGGGTGCCGGAGAGCACGCCCTGGGCCGCGAAGTGCACGGCCTGCTGGGAGGATCCGCACTGCCGGTCGACGGTGACGCCGGGCACCTCCTCGGGCAGTCCGGCCGCCAGCCAGCAGGTCCGCGCGATGTCCCCGGCCTGCGGTCCGACGGCGTCCAGGCAGCCGAGGACGACGTCGTCGACGGCCGCGGGGTCGATGCCCGCGCGCGCCACGAGTTCCTTGAGCACATGCGCGCCGAGGTCGGCCGGATGGACCCGGCCGAGCCCTCCCCCGCGCCGCCCCACGGGCGTGCGGACCGCTTCGACGATGTAGGCCTCGGCCATGACGACTCCCTCTCCCCGGGACGGGCGTTATGTGCGTACGGCGATCCCGTCCAGCACCATCGACAGGTACTGCCGGGCGATCTCCTCCGGGCTGTGGTGTCCGCCGGGCCGGTACCAGGACGCGGCGACCCACACCGTGTCCCGCACGAACCGGTAGGTGAGCCGGACGTCGAGGTCGGCCCGGAAGACCCGGTCGGCGACCCCGCGCTCCAGCGTGGACAGCCACGCCTTCTCGAACCTCAGCTGGGACTCGGCGAGGAACGCGAACCGTTCCTGCGCCACCAGCTGCTTGCTCTCCTTCTGGTAGATCGCGACGGCGGCGCGGTGCCGGTCGATCTCCCGGAAGGACTCGGTGACCAGTGCTTCGAGGGTCTCCCGCGGGCCGCGGCCGGCTTCGAGGACGGTGTCGTAGCCGTCCCAGAGCTCGTCGAGGAAGGTGCGCAGGATCTCCTCCAGCATCGACTCCTTGGAGTCGAAGTGGTAGTAGAGGCTGCCCGCGAGCATGCCCGCGTGGTCGGCGATCTTGCGGACGGTGGTGGCGTTGTAGCCCTGCTCGGCGAAGACCTCGGCGGCGGTCTCCAGGAGTTCACGGCGCCGCGCGGGTGCGGCGGTCACCTGGGGCTTCTTCTTGGTCGGCACGGATCCATTCTCGTCCTACGGGTGCTGGCTGCTGACGGAGACGACCTCGCCGGTGAGGTAGGAGGAGTAGCCGGACGCCAGGAAGACGATCGCGTTGGCCACCTCCCAGGGTTCGGCGTACCGCCCGAGGGCCTCCCGCTCGGTGAGTTCCGCGAGGAGTTCGGGCGAGGTCACCTTCGCGAGGTGGGGGTGCAGGGCGAGGCTGGGCGCGACGGCGTTGACGCGCACCCCGTAGGCGACGGCCTCGATCGCCGCGCAGCGGGTCAGTGCCATCACGCCGGCCTTGGCGGCGGCGTAGTGGGCCTGGCCCGCCTGGGCCCGCCAGCCGAGGACCGAGGCGTTGTTGACGATCGCCCCGCCGGTGTCCCGCATCCGGCGCAGGGCGGCCCGGGTGCAGCGGAAGGTGCCGCCCAGGGTCACGTCGAGCACCCTCGACCACTGTTCGTCGCTCATCTCGACCAGGGTCGAAGTCCCGCCGAGTCCGGCGTTGTTGACGACGACGTCGAGCCTGCCGTGGTCGGCCAGGGCGGTGTCGAAGAGGTTCCGCACCTGGTCCTCGTCGGTGACGTCGCAGGGCACGGCCGTGACCCGGTCGGCGCCGAACTCCGCGGTCAGCGCGGCCGCGTGCTCCTCCAGCCGCCGGGTGTGCGCGTCGCTGACCAGCACACGGGCGCCCTCCTCCAGGAAGCGGCGGGCGGTGGCCCCGCCGATGCCGGCTCCCGCGGCCGCCGTGATGACGGCGGTACGGCCCTTCAGCAGCCCGTGCCCCGGGACGTACGCCGGGCTCTCGACGCCTGTCATAGGGGCACGCTAACCTACCAAACACTTGTTAGGGAAGGAGTGGCGGCCGATGGATCTCACGTTCACCGAGGAGGAGACGGCCCTGCGCGCCGAGGCCCGGACCTGGCTGCGCGCCCGGGTGCCGTCCCCGCCGCTGCCCTCCCTGGAGACCGAGGAGGGGTTCGCGGCCCACCGCGCGTGGGAGGCCGAACTCGCCGCGGACCGCTGGTCGGTGGTGCACTGGCCGGTGGAGTACGGCGGCCGGGGTGCCTCGCTGGTGCAGTGGCTGCTGTTCGAGGAGGAGTACTACGCGGCCGGCGCACCGGGCCGGGTCGGGCAGAACGGCATCAGCCTGCTCGCGCCGACCCTGTTCGACTTCGGCACCGCCGAGCAGCGCGCGCGGGTGCTGCCCCCGATGGCCACCGCGGAGGTGGTCTGGGCGCAGGCGTGGTCGGAGCCGGAGGCGGGCTCGGACCTGGCGTCGCTGCGGGCTCGGGCGGAGCGCGCCCGGGGCGGCTGGCTGCTCTCGGGCCAGAAGACCTGGTCGTCCCGGGCCGCCTTCGCGGACCGCGCGTTCGGCCTGTTCCGCAGCGACCCTGACGCGCCGAGCCCCCACCAGGGCCTGGTCTACCTGATGTTCGACCTGCGGGCCCCCGGCGTCACCGTCCGCCCGATCCGCCGGCTGGACGGCAGGCCGGCCTTCGCCGAACTGTTCCTGGACGAGGTCTTCGTACCGGACGAGGACGTGATCGGCGAGCCCGGCCAGGGATGGCGGATCGCGATGTCCACGGCGGGCAACGAACGGGGGCTGATGCTGCGTTCGTCGGGCCGCTTCCTCGCCGCCGCGGACCGGCTGCTGCGGCTGTGGGAGGAGCGGGGCCGCCCCGCCGCGCTGCGGGACCGGGTCGCCGACGCCCTGGTCGGCGCCCGCGCCCACCGGCTCTTCACCTTCGCCGCCGCCTCCCGGGTCCTGGACGGCGGGCGGCTGGGCCCCGAGTCCAGCCTGAACAAGGTCTTCTGGTCGGAGTACGACATCGCCCTGCACGAGACGGCTCTGGACCTGCTGGGCGAGGAGGGCGAACTGGCCGACTCCGACTGGGCGGAGCGCTATGTCTTCTCCCTCGCGGGCCCGATCTACGCCGGTACGAACGAGATCCAGCGGGACATCATCGCCGAGCGCCTGCTGGGCCTGCCCAAGGGACGGCGCTGATGCGGTTCCTGCCCGACCGCGAGCAGTCGGCGTTCGCGGCCTCCCTGGACGCCATGCTGAGCCGCGCGGACACCCCGGCCGTCGTACGGGAGTGGAGCCGGGGCGAGCACGCGGGCGGGCGGGCGCTGTGGCGGCGCCTCGCCGGGGCGGGGCTGTTCTCGCTCGCCGCCGAAGAGGAGGCGGGCGGGGTCGGCCTGCGGCCCGTGGAACTCGCGCTGGCCTTCGTGGAGCTGGGCCGGCACGCGGTCCCCGGCCCCCTGGTGGAGACGGTGACGGCGGCCGCCCTGCTCCCCGACCCGAAACTGACCGAACGCCTCGTCTCCGGCGAACTGATGGCAACGATGGCCTACGGCATCGGCGGCGGGCCTGGCGACAGAGGTTGGGGCACACCCGCCACCGGCCCGGACGACCCACACGGGGGCGCACCCGACGCCGGTCCGGACATCCCGCACGAGGGCACACCCGCCGCCGGCCCGGACGACCCGCACGAGGGCGCACCCGACGCCGGGCCCGGCAGCCGGGGCGAACGCGCACGCGGCGACGGCGGGCGGCAGGACAACCCCGGTGGGCACGCACCCCCCAGACAGCCCAGTGGGCACGCATCCCCCAGACAGCCCAGTGGGCACGCACCCCCCGGACAGCCCGCGCTCAGTACCGGGCGCGACAGCCCCGGGAAGGGGCGGCACGGCCTAGGCCGCGTCCCGTACGCCCTCGACGGCGATGTCGCCGACCTGCGGCTCCTCCTCACCTCCGAGGGCCTGTTCCGCTGCGCCGGGCACGGCCCCGTGCGCCACTCGCTGGACCCCGCCCGGCGGCTGACCACGCTGGAGGATCCCGAACCACTCGCCCTCGCCCCCGCCCCCGCCCCCGCCCCCGCAGGACGGTCGATCACACCGAAGGGGGGTGAACCGCTCTCCACCGAGCCGCCCACCGACCGCGCCCTCGCGCTCGCGCGGCTCGCCACCGCCGCCCAGTCCCTCGGCGTGGGGCTCGCCCTGCTCGACCGGACCGTCGCCCATGTCCGCCGGCGCACCCAGTTCGGCGCCCCCGTCGGCTCGTTCCAGGCCGTCAAGCATCGGCTCGCCGACGCCATGACCGCCCTGGAGTTCGCCCGCCCGCTGGTCCTCGGCGCCGCCCTCACCCTGTCCCCCGCCGAGGTCGCCGCGGCCAAGCTCGCGGCCTGCGAGGCGGCGTACGCCACCGCGCGCACCGCGCTCCAGCTGCACGGCGCGATCGGCTACACCTCGGAGTGCGACCTGTCGCTCTGGCTGACCAAGGCGCGTGCCCTGCGTACCGCCTGGGGCGGCCCGGACGAGTGCCGGGACGCCGTGCTGAGGGGCGGTGACCGCCGCTGGTGAGGAGCGGTGCGCCACTGGTGAGAAGAGGCCCGTCAGACCCCCGGCGGGAGGATGCCCTGAGCCCGCGCGGCCGTCAGCCACTGCGGGAACTCGCTCACCAGGCGGTCGTAGAGGTCCGCGTCGGACACCTTGCGCGGGTCCTGTCCGGCGTGGAAGAAGCCCGCGTTGTCCACCGGCCGCTTGTCCGGCACGGACAGCTCGTCGAGCTTGCGGAGATAGTCGAACTGCTTGCTGTTCGGGTCGCCGAAGCCGATGAACTGCCAGAACAGCGGCAGCCGGGCCGCCTTGCACAGGTACCGCTCCGCGGCGAGCTTGTTGATCGGGCCGCCGTCGGTCTGGAAGACCACCAGGGCGGGCGCGCGGGAACCGCTGTCGAGGTAGTGGTCGATGACGGCGTCCATGGCCAGGTGGTAGCTGGTCTTGCCCATGTGGCCGAGCCCGGCCACGATCCGGTCGATCCGCCCCTGGTGGTCGGCGAGGGCGATGTCGGTCTCGGCGTCGACGTCGGTGGAGAAGAACACCACCGGCACCCGCCCGTCGTCGTCGAGGTGCGCGGAGAGACCGAGCACCCGGTCGGCGAGCGCCTGCACACTGCCGTCCTTGTAGTACGGCTTCATCGACCCGGAGTAGTCGATCACGAGGTAGACCGCGGCCCGCAGCCCGTCCAGGCCGTGCTTGGCCAGTGACACCCCGGCGCTCGTGTACGGACCGACCAGCGCGGGCGCGGTCTCCCGCACCTTGCTGAGACTGATAGCGGCCATCCTGCTCCCCCTGGATCTCGACCGTCAGGCTGCCGAGGCTACGTCACCGCCGACCCGCCTCTCCCCCTGTCCACAGGTGTTCGTTATTTTGTTCGCCGCCGCCCCACCGGCTCACAGTCCGTCCACATGCCCGTCGAGGAGAGCCGGCTTGGAACCCGAGTCCGCCGTGACCACCTGCTACCGCCATCCGGCGGTGGAGTCGCATGTTCGCTGCGTCCGCTGCGAGCGGTACATCTGCCCGGACTGCATGCGCGAGGCGGCCGTGGGCCACCAGTGCGTGGAGTGCGTACGGGAGGGCGCCCGGTCGGTCCGGCAGGCGCGCACCGTCGTCGGCGGCCGGATCTCGGGCCCGCCGGTGGTGACGATCGCGCTGATCGCCCTGAACGTGCTGGCGTACCTGGCGGAGGTGGTGCGGCCGGAGATCGTCGAACGGTTCTCCCTGGTCGCGGCGCGGCTGGTGGGCCCGGACGGCGGCCTCTACGTGTACCAGTCGCCGTACCCGGACGGCTTCCGGGCCGAGGGTGTCGTCGCCGGGGAGTGGGAGCGGCTGATCACCGGCGCGTTCCTGCACCTGGAGCCGACCGGGGGCACCTTCGGGCTGCTGCACATCGTGATGAACATGGTCTCGCTGTGGACGCTGGGCCGGGTCGTGGAGCCCATGCTCGGCCGGTCCCGGTATCTGGCGCTGTACCTGCTCTCGGCGCTCGGCGGTTCCGTCTGCGCGCTGCTGCTGGCCGACCCCGGGGAGTCCTCGCTGGGCGCGTCCGGCGCGGTCTTCGGTCTGGGTGCCGCGTACTACGTGCTGGCCCGCCGGATCGGCGCCGACATGCGCGGGGTCAACCGGTTCATGGGGTTCCTGCTGCTGTGGCTGCTGCTGTCGGCGGGGCTGACCTCCTGGCAGGGGCATCTGGGCGGACTGCTGACCGGCGGGGCGGTGGCGGCGGCGTACGCGTACGTGCCGCGCGGTCCGCGGCGGACGGTGATCCAGGGGGCGGCCTGTGCGGCGGTCCTGGCGCTGCTGGTCCTGGCGGCGGCGATACGAGTGGGAGGGCTCAAGTGAGACGCAAGGGAATCCTGGTGTTCGCGGCGGTGCCCGTCGCCCTCACGGCGGCGGCGTACTTCCTGATGCCGACCGACTCCGCGCAGAGCCCGGCGAGCCCCATCTCGGCGTCCCAGCTGGCCCGTGAGGAGGCGAAGGAGCGGGCGGAGACGGAACGCGCCGCGGACGAGAAGACCCTCGCGAGCCTCCCGCCCGGCCTCGCGGCGCCCGTCGCGAAGGAACTCGCCCTGAAGATCACGGCCACCGCCGAGTTCTCCAGCCTGAACTGGCGCCTGGGCTACGGCAGCGTGGAGGACAACGCCGACGGGTGCGGCTACACGGCCGGCGTGGTCGGCTTCTGCACCGGCACCCACGACCTGCTCGTCCTGGTCGAGCGGTACACCGAGGCGCACCCGGAGAACGGCCTGGCCCGCTTCCTGCCCGCGCTGCGCGAGGTGGACGGCACGGACTCGCACGCGGGCCTGGAGGGCTTCCCCGCGGCCTGGAAGGCGGAGTCGCAGCGGCAGGAGTTCCGCGACGCCCAGGACGAGGAGCGCGACCGCGTCTACTTCGACCCCGCGGTCCGCCTCGCCAAGCTCGACGGCCTCGGCCCGCTCGGGCAGTTCATCTACTTCGACGCGATGGTCCTGCACGGCCCGGACCCGAGCCCGAACGGCTTCTACGGTCTGCGCGAGCGGGCCCTGCACGAGGCGAAGCTGCCCGCCAAGGGCGGCTCGGAGAAGGCGTACCTCGACGTCTTCCTCGACATCCGCAAGCAGGCCATGCTCCGCAAGAAGTCCACGGCGGACACCTCCCGCATCGACACCGCGCAGCGGGAGTGGCTGTACAACGGCAACCTGGAGCTGCGCACCCCGCTGACCTGGCGGATGTACGGAGAGCGCTACGAACTTCCCTAGGCCGTGCTCGCGGCCCGGTGGACATGCGACGGCGTCTGCCCGGTCGTCCGGTCGGGGACAGGGGGGCAGACGCCATCAGTGTTCCGTACGCCTTTGTACGGGACGTTTCTTGAGCGGTCCTCGCGGGAGGACCGTCAGACCGTCAGGGCCCGGTCGGTCGGGCGGATCGGGGCCGGCAGGTCGCTGGCCCCGGTCAGGAAGCGGTCCACACCGCGGGCGGCGGAGCGGCCCTCGGCGATGGCCCACACGATCAGCGACTGGCCGCGGCCGGCGTCACCGGCGACGAACACGCCGGGCACGTTGGTCTGGAACTCGGCGTCGCGGGCGACGTTGCCGCGCTCGTCGAGGTCCAGGCCGAACTGCTCGACCAGACCGTTCTCCCGGTCGATGCCGGTGAAGCCCATCGCCAGGGTGACCAGCTGAGCGGGGATCTTCCGCTCGGTGCCCGGCTTCGGGGTGAGCCTGCCGTCGACGAACTCCACCTCGGACAGGTGCAGCCACTGTACGTTGCCGTCCTCGTCGCCCTCGAAGTGGGTGGTCGAGACGGAGTAGACCCGCTCGCCGCCCTCCTCGTGCGCGGAGGTGACCTTGTAGAGCATCGGGAAGGTCGGCCAGGGCTGGGAGACCTTGTTCCGCTCGTCGTTCGGGCGGGGCATGATCTCCAGCTGCGTCACCGAGGCGGCGCCCTGGCGGTGGGCGGTGCCCACGCAGTCGGCGCCGGTGTCGCCGCCGCCGATGACGACGACGTGCTTGCCCTCGGCGGAGATCGGCGGGGCGACGTAGTCGCCCTCCTGGACCTTGTTGGCCAGCGGCAGGTACTCCATGGCCTGGTGGATGCCCTTGAGTTCGCGGCCGGGGACGGGCAGGTCGCGGGCGGTGGTGGAGCCGGCTGCGATCACGACGGCGTCGTAGCGCTTCCTGAGGTCGGTCGCCTTGAGGTCGCGGCCGATCTCGATACCGGTCCGGAAGCGGGTGCCCTCCGCGCGCATCTGCTCGATACGGCGGTTGATGTGCCGCTTCTCCATCTTGAACTCGGGGATGCCGTAGCGCAGCAGTCCGCCGACGCGGTCGGCGCGCTCGTAGACGGCGACGGTGTGGCCGGCCCGGGTCAGCTGCTGGGCGGCGGCCAGGCCGGCGGGGCCGGAGCCGATGACGGCGACGGTCTTGCCGGAGAGCCGCTCGGGGGCCTGCGGGGCGACGTCACCGGTCTCCCACGCCTTGTCGATGATCGAGACCTCGACGTTCTTGATGGTGACGGCCGGCTGGTTGATGCCGAGCACGCACGCCGACTCACAGGGGGCCGGGCAGAGGCGACCGGTGAACTCCGGGAAGTTGTTGGTCGCGTGCAGGCGGTCGGAGGCGGCCGTCCAGTCCTCGCGGTAGGCGTAGTCGTTCCACTCCGGGATCAGGTTCCCGAGCGGACAGCCGTTGTGGCAGAACGGGATGCCGCAGTCCATGCAGCGGCTGGCCTGCTTGCTGATGATCGGCAGCAGGGAGCCGGGGACGTAGACCTCGTTCCAGTCACGCAGCCGCTCCCCGACGGGGCGGGACTTGGCGACCTCGCGCCCGTGGTTGAGAAAGCCCTTGGGATCAGCCATTGGTCGCCGCCTCCATCATCTTCTCGGTGATCTCGGTCTCGGTGAGACCGGCTCGCTCGGCGGCGTCCTTGGCGGCGAGCACTGCCTTGTACGTGCTGGGGATGATCTTGCTGAAGCGCTCGGCGGACGCGTCCCAGTCGGCGAGCAGCTTCTCGGCGACCGTGGAGCCGGTCTCCTCGGCGTGCCGGCGCACCACGTCGTGCAGCCACTGCCGGTCCTCGTCGGTGAGGGCCTCGACCGCGTCGAGGTTGCCGACGTTGACGTTGTCCTTGTCGAGGTCGATGACGTAGGCGACACCGCCGGACATGCCGGCCGCGAAGTTGCGGCCCGTCTCGCCGAGGACCACCGCGTGGCCGCCGGTCATGTACTCGCAGCCGTGGTCGCCCACGCCCTCGGAGACCACCAGGGCACCGGAGTTGCGGACGCAGAACCGCTCACCGGTCCGGCCGCGCAGGAACAGCTCGCCGCCGGTCGCGCCGTAGGCGATGGTGTTGCCCGCGATGGTGGAGTACTCGGCGAGGTGGTCGGCGCCCCGGTCCGGGCGGACGATCACGCGGCCGCCGGAGAGGCCCTTGCCGACGTAGTCGTTGGCGTCGCCCTCCAGGCGGAGGGTGACACCGCGCGGCAGGAAGGCGCCGAAGGACTGGCCGGCCGAGCCGGTGAAGGTGATGTCGACGGTGTCGTCGGGCAGGCCCGCGCCGCCGAACTTCTTCGTCACCTCGTGGCCGAGCATGGTGCCGACCGTGCGGTTGATGTTGCGGATGGCGATCTGCGCGCGGACCGGCTGGGCGTCGGTGGCGGAGTCGGCGGCGAGGGCGTCGGCGGCGAGCTTGATCAGCTCGTTGTCGAGCGCCTTCTCCAGTCCGTGGTCCTGCTCGACCAGCTGGTGGCGGACCGCGCCCTCGGGCAGCTCGGGCACGTGGAACAGCGGGGCCAGGTCCAGGCCCTGTGCCTTCCAGTGGTCGACCGCGCGGGTGACGTCGAGCGTCTCGGCGTGGCCGACGGCCTCCTCGATGGAGCGGAAGCCCAGCTCGGCGAGGATCTCGCGGACCTCCTCGGCGATGAACCGGAAGAAGTTCACGACGTACTCGGCCTTGCCGGAGAACCGGTCCCTGAGGGTCGGGTTCTGGGTGGCGATGCCGACCGGGCAGGTGTCCAGGTGGCAGACGCGCATCATGACGCAGCCGGAGACGACGAGCGGCGCGGTCGCGAAACCGAACTCCTCGGCGCCGAGCAGCGCGGCGATGACGACGTCGCGGCCGGTCTTCAGCTGACCGTCGGTCTGCACCACGATGCGGTCGCGCAGGCCGTTGAGCAGCAGGGTCTGCTGGGTCTCGGCGAGGCCCAGCTCCCAGGGGCCGCCCGCGTGCTTGAGCGAGGTCAGCGGGGAGGCGCCGGTGCCGCCGTCGTGACCGGAGATCAGGACCACGTCCGCGTGGGCCTTGGAGACGCCCGCGGCGACCGTGCCGACGCCGACCTCGGAGACCAGCTTCACGTGAATCCGCGCCTGCGGGTTCGCGTTCTTCAGGTCGTGGATCAGCTGGGCGAGGTCCTCGATGGAGTAGATGTCGTGGTGCGGCGGCGGGGAGATCAGGCCCACACCGGGCGTCGAGTGCCGGGTCTTGGCGACCCACGGGTAGACCTTGTGGCCGGGCAGCTGACCGCCCTCGCCGGGCTTGGCGCCCTGGGCCATCTTGATCTGGATGTCGTCGGCGTTGACCAGGTACTCGGAGGTCACACCGAAGCGGCCGGAGGCGACCTGCTTGATCGACGAACGCCGCGCCGGGTCGTACAGGCGCTCGGGGTCCTCGCCGCCCTCACCGGTGTTGGACTTGCCGCCCAGCTGGTTCATGGCGATGGCGAGGGTCTCGTGCGCCTCCTTGGAGATGGAGCCGTACGACATGGCGCCGGTGGAGAAGCGCTTGACGATCTCGGAGACCGGCTCGACCTCGTCGACGGGGATCGACGGGCGGTCGGACTTGAAGCCGAACAGGCCGCGGAGCGTCATCAGGCGCTCGGACTGCTCGTTCACCCGGTCCGTGTACTGCTTGAAGATGTCGTAGCGCGCGGTGCGGGTGGAGTGCTGGAGGCGGAAGACCGTGTCCGGGTCGAACAGGTGCGGCTCGCCCTCGCGGCGCCACTGGTACTCGCCGCCGATCTCCAGCGCGCGGTGCGCCGGGGCGATGCCGGAGGCGGGGTAGGCCTTGGCGTGGCGGGCGGCGACCTCCTTGGCGACGACGTCGATGCCGACGCCGCCGATCTTGGTCGCGGTGCCGTTGAAGTACTTCTCCACGAACGCCTGGTCGAGGCCGACGGCCTCGAAGACCTGGGCGCCGCGGTAGGAGGCGACGGTCGAGATGCCCATCTTCGACATGACCTTCAGCACGCCCTTGCCCAGGGCGTGGATCAGGTTGCGGATGGCCTTCTCGGGCTCCATGCCGGGCAGGAAGGTGCCGGCCCGGACCAGGTCCTCGACCGACTCCATCGCCAGGTAGGGGTTGACGGCGGCGGCGCCGAAGCCGATGAGCAGGGCGACGTGGTGGACCTCGCGGACGTCACCGGCCTCGACCAGCAGGCCCACGTGGGTGCGCTGCTTGGTGCGGATGAGGTGGTGGTGGACGGCGGCGGTGAGCAGCAGCGAGGGGATCGGCGCGTGCTCGGCGTCGGAGTGCCGGTCCGACAGGACGATCAGGCGGGCGCCGTTCTCGATGGCGGCGTCGGCCTCGGCGCAGATCTCCTCGATGCGCGCGGCGAGGGAGTCGCCGCCGCCGGAGACCCGGTACAGACCGGACAGGGTCGCGGCCTTGAAGCCGGGCATGTCGCCGTCGGCGTTGATGTGGATGAGCTTGGCCAGCTCGTCGTTGTCGATCACCGGGAAGGGCAGGGTGACCGAGCGGCAGGAGGCGGCCGTCGGGTCGAGCAGGTTGCCGGCCGGGCCGAGCGAGGAGCGCAGGGAGGTGACCAGCTCCTCCCGGATGGCGTCCAGCGGCGGGTTGGTGACCTGCGCGAACAGCTGGGTGAAGTAGTCGAAGAGCAGGCGCGGGCGCTCGCTGAGCGCGGCGATCGGCGAGTCGGTGCCCATCGAACCGATCGGCTCGGCACCGGCCTTGGCCATCGGCGCGAGGAGGACCCGCAGCTCCTCCTCGGTGTAGCCGAAGGTCTGCTGGCGGCGGGTGACCGAGGCGTGGGTGTGCACGATGTGCTCACGCTCGGGCAGGTCGGACAGCTCGATCTCACCGGCTTCGAGCCACTCGGCGTACGGCGCCTCGGCGGCGAGCTGCGCCTTGATCTCGTCGTCCTCGATGATGCGGTGCTCGACGGTGTCGACGAGGAACATCCGGCCGGGCTGGAGGCGTCCCTTGCGGACGACCTTGGCGGGGTCGATGTCGAGGACGCCGACCTCGGAGCCGAGGACGACCAGGCCCTCGTCGGTGACCCAGTAGCGGCCGGGGCGCAGACCGTTGCGGTCCAGCACGGCGCCGACCTGCTTGCCGTCGGTGAAGGTGACACAGGCCGGGCCGTCCCAGGGCTCCATCATCGTGGAGTGGAACTGGTAGAACGCGCGCCGGGCCGGGTCCATGGAGTCGTGGTTCTCCCACGCCTCCGGGATCATCATCAGCACCGAGTGCGGCAGCGAACGGCCGCCCAGGTGCAGCAGTTCGAGGACCTCGTCGAAGGACGCGGAGTCGGAGGCGTCCGGGGTGCAGACCGGGAAGACACGGTCCAGCTCGCGCTCGCCGAACAGGTCGGAGACGAGCTGCGACTCCCGGGCGCGCATCCAGTTGCGGTTGCCCTTGACGGTGTTGATCTCACCGTTGTGCGCGACGAAGCGGTACGGGTGGGCGAGCGGCCACGACGGGAAGGTGTTGGTGGAGAACCGGGAGTGCACGAGCGCGATCGCGGAGGCGAAGCGGCGGTCGGACAGGTCCGGGAAGAAGGGCTCCAGCTGGCCGGTGGTCAGCATGCCCTTGTAGACGATGGTGCGGGCCGACAGCGACGGGAAGTAGACGTCGGCCTCGCGCTCGGCGCGCTTGCGCAGCACGAACGCGCGGCGGTCGAGGTCGATGCCCTCCGAGGCGCCGTCGCCGACGAAGATCTGCCGGAAGACCGGCATCGTCGAGCGGGCGGTGGCGCCCAGCAGTTCGGGGGCGACGGGGACCTCGCGCCAGCCGAGGACGGTGAGCCCCTCCTCGTCGGCGATCGTCTCGATGCGTGAGACGGCGTCCGCGGTGCCCTCCTCCGGGAGGAAGGCGATACCGACGGCGTACGCACCGGCCGCGGGCAGCTCGAAGCCGGCCACATCACGGAAGAAACTGTCCGGAACCTGGGACAGGATGCCCGCGCCGTCACCCGAGTCGGGCTCGGAGCCGGTGGCACCGCGGTGCTCCAGGTTGCGCAGAACCGTGAGCGCCTGCTCGACCAGCGCGTGGCTCGCCTCGCCGGTGAGGGTGGCCACGAAGCCGACGCCGCAGGCGTCGTGCTCGTTGCGGGGGTCGTACATACCCTGCGCAGCAGGGCGAGCATCCATGAACGACCAGTTCAGGTGGTCGCTCGCGGTGGGGCGCGCCGTACGCATCGGCTCTCCCGTCGTCGTCAGTGGCATAGAGCTGGTGCCGAGGGACGACGTTGGCCCTCTGCGGGTGATCTGCTAGGAGATCAAAATTTCGTGCAGGTTACATGATGGGATGGTTCTCGGGAAGCGGATAGACCATTCCAAAATGCGGACGCCGGGGGGTGACGGCGGGGCCGCGCTCGGCGGCCGGAAGTCAGGGGGGACCGACTGGGGCAAGATCGATCAGATCGGTGCCCGTCGGACGGCGGCGAGGGGGGCGTCGTCGCCCTTCTCGCACAGGTGCGCGGCAGGCACCATTGCCCACAGCGCTTACGGCTCATGCCCGGTGGTTAAGCGTTCGAAACCAGCGAGTAACGGTTATTTATGCGGCCCAACGCATAAGTTCCAGTTCGCTATCCTACGGCGATTCCGAACAGGCTGCCCAGGGCGTACGTCACACCGGCGGCGGCACCACCCAGGGCAAGCTGGCGCAAACCGCTGTACCACCAGGTCCGCGCCGTCACCTGGGCCACGACCGCACCGCAGGCGAAGAGCCCGAAGAGGGCGAGCAGCACGGCGGGCCAGAGCGCGGTGGCACCGAACAGATAGGGCAGTACGGGCAGCAGGGCGCCCAGCGCGAAGGCACCGAAGGAGGACACGGCGGCGACGGCGGGCGAGGGCAGGTCGCCCGGGTCGATCCCCAGCTCCTCACGGGCGTGTATCTCCAGCGCCTGCTCAGGGTCCCGGGACAGCTGCCGGGCCACTTCGGCCGCGAGGGCGGGCTCGACCCCGCGCGACCGGTACAGGGCGGCCAGCTCGGCCTGCTCGTCCTCGGGGTGCTTGCGCAGCTCCCGTCGCTCCACGTCCAGCTCCGCCTCGACCAGCTCGCGCTGCGAGGCGACGGAGGTGTACTCACCCGCGGCCATGGAGAAGGCGCCGGCCGCCAGCCCCGCGAGGCCGGTCAGCACCACGGTCTGATGGCCGACCTGCCCGCCGGCGACACCGGTCATCAGGGCGAGGTTGGAGACGAGCCCGTCCATGGCACCGAAGACGGCGGGGCGCAGCCAGCCGCCGTTGACATCACGGTGGGTGTGGTTGTCGCGGTGCGCCTCGTGGAGCGCGGCCTCGGTCTCGATGATCGCCATGAAAGGGGTCCCCCTAGTGCTTAGGTGAGGCTAAGTTTGGACAAGTTCCACACTTTGACAACCCCCAATCTACGCCTCGCATTCCCCTCCCGCCAGCAAGGAAAGGCTGGGCTAACCTGCGGTTTTCCATCCGAGCGCTCATTCGATATGGAGTCCGCACAGATGTCGACCGGGTGACGCTGGGACCGGAGAGGCTCTGGTGCCCCCCTCCCGTGGGACACATGCGCAAAGGGCTCCGCGCCCTGCGAGCCCCCGGAGGAGAGGCCGCACATGGCATCGACCGCCTGCATTCCCTCGGTCCCGGCGCCGGGGGACGCCGCCGAACTCCACGACAGGGCGCGCGGCGCGCTCCTCGGTCTCGCGGTGGGCGACGCGCTCGGCGCCCCGGCGGAGAACATGAAGCCGTCGGAGATCCGGGCCCGCTGGGGCCGCATCACGGGGTACGTGGTGGACCGCCCGTCCGGCACCGACGACACCGAGTACGCGATCTTCTCCGGGCTGCTGCTCGCCCGGCACGGTTCCGCGCTCACCCCGGCGCATGTGGAGGCGGCCTGGCACGAGTGGATCGCGGACCGGGACGAGGGCCCCTTCCGCGGCGCGGGCTTCAGCGAGCGCGGCACCCTGGAGAACCTGCGGCGCGGCCTCGCCGCCCCCATCTCCGCCCAGCACCGGCACGCCTGGAGCGACGGGCTGGCGATGCGGGCGGCGCCGTTCGGCGTCTTCGCCGCGGGCCGCCCGGCCGAGGCGGCGCGCCTGGTCGCCATCGACGGCTCGGTCAGCCACGACGGCGAGGGCATCTACGGCGGCCAGGCGGTGGCGGCGGGCGTCGCGGCGGCGATGGCGGGCGCCCCGGCCATCGCGGTGGTGGCCTCCGCGCTCGCGGTGGTCCCCGACGACTCCTGGACGGCCCGTTCGCTGCGCCGGGCGGTGGCGGTGGCCCACCGGGGCGAGCGGGCGGTCCGCTCCGCGGTGGTCATCGGCGGCTACCCCTGGACCGACCTGGCCCCCGAGGCGGTGGCCCTGGCCTTCGGCGCGTACGCGGCGGCCGACGGCGACTTCGTCCAGTCCGTGCTGACCGCGGTGAACATGGGGCGGGACGCCGACACCACGGCGGCCGTGGCGGGCGCTCTGTCCGGTGCGACCCAGGGCGCCTCGGCGGTCCCCGCCGACTGGGCGGCGGCCATCGGCCCGGCCCGGGGCACCTGCCTGCCGGCGATGCGCGGCCACCACGTCCTGGACGTGGCGGACCTCCTCACCCCGGGCGAGTACGTCCTGGCGTCGGACACCGCGGAAACGGAGACCCCCGCATGACCCCGGAGCCCCTCGACTCTTCCTCCCTCTACCTGGACGAGGCCCCGCCCAACCCGGCCCGTCCGGCGTTCGAGGACCACCCCACGACCCCCTCGACCGGCCTGGCCCTGGACGACGAAACCCCGCACCACCCGGCCCGTCCGGCGTTTGAGGACGAGACCCTTCGGGCCGACGGGGGTCCAGGGGGCGAAGCCCCTTGGGCAGGACCGAGACTCCGCAGAATCGAGGGCCTCCTCCTCGGCCTCGCCGCGGGCGACGCCGCCGGCTGGCCCGCCGCCCGCCACCGAGCCGCCCGGATGCCGGAGTGGACCCGCCGCCTCACCCGCGAACTCGACACCTTCGCCGAACAGAACGCCACCACCACCCTCCCCGTCCCCATCGCCCTCAACCAGCCCCCCGAGCCGCTGCGCCTCGGCCCCTCCGACGACGCCGAGTGGGCGGCCTTCGCCGCCGAGGCCGTACTCCGCGCCGGCGACGACACCGTCCTCGGCGACCTCAGCCGCCACCGCCGGATGCGCGCGGCGATCGACCTCACCTGGAACGCCGTGGCCAGCGAGGTCGCCGCCGCGGCCGACCGCGCCCCCGAGGTCGAGTCCGCCGTACTCCCGCTGCGCGCCCGTATCTCCGTCCGCGCGGGCCTCGGCAACCTGGCCGCCGGGCTCCGCCCGCCCGCCACCGGCCACGACAACCCGCACTACTTCGACGACGCCGCCTGCGTCCGCGCCTGCGTCCTCGCCGTCGCCCACCCCGGCGACCCGCGACTCGCCGCGGAGCTGGCCGAGTTCGACGCCCGCTACACCCAGGACGGCGACGGCGTGCACGGCGCCCGCGCCATGGCCGCCGCCCTCGCCCTCGCCCTGTCCGGCGCGGACCCCGACACCTGCGTCGCCGCCGCCCTGGCCGAACTCCCGCCCACGACCGAGATCGGCCGCAACGCCCGCCACGCCCTGGCCCTCGCCCGCGACGCCGACAGCGCCTTCGCACTGGTCCCGCACCTGGAGCACCAGATCGTCGACCACGTCTACAGCTACGGCATCGCCGCCGCCGAGACCGTCCCCGTGGCCCTCGCCCTGACCACCGCCGCCCAGGGCCGGATCGCGGAGGCCGTGCCCGCCGCCGCCTGCCTGTCCCGGGTGGCCGACTCCGCGCCCGCCCTGGCCGGCGCGCTCACCGGCGCCCTGGGCGGCGGCGCCACGATCCCCGCGTCCTGGCGCGACACCTGCCGCACCCTCTCCGGCTGCGCCCTCCCCCGTCTCACCGGCACCGACCTCGTGGAACTCGCCGAACTCCTCGAAGCCACGCAACCGGCCGAAGCAGGAGGATGATGCGCCGCATGAACTCGAAATCACCACAAAACGGCACAACGGTCGGCCTGGACGAGCGGATCACGGGGGCCCTCGTCGGTGCCGCCGTCGGCGACGCCCTGGGCGGCCCGGTCGAGGGCTACTCCCCCGAGCAGATCAGCGAACGGCACGGCGGGCGGGTGCACGGCATCGTCGGCCCCTGGAACGGCGAGGACTGGCGCACGGCCCGCCCCATCGCGCCGTACCACAAGGGCGACGGGCACGTCACCGACGACACCTTGATGACACACGCCCTGATCCGGGTCTACGCCACGGTCCGCGACCACCTGGACGCCTACGCCGTCGCCGACCACCTGGTCCCGGACCTGATGACGACGCCCCGCTGGATCCCGGAGCTGGAGGCGGAGGCACTCCCCCTGCACCGGGTCTTCCTGGCCGAGAAGTGGCTGGTGGCCCGCATCCACTACGGCCACGTCGACCCCCGGGAGGCCGGCACCGGGAACATCGTCAACTGCGGTGCCGCGATGTACATGGCGCCGGTGGGCCTGGTCAACGCGGCCAACCCGCGCGCCGCCTACGCCGAGGCCCTGGACATCGCCGGCGCCCACCAGTCCTCGTACGGCCGCGAGGCGGCGGGGGTGTTCGCGGCGGCGGTGGCGGCGGCCTGCGCGCCCGGCGCGACACCCGACTCGGTGATCTCCGCCTGTCTGTCGCTGGCCAAGGACGGCACCCGCGAGGCGATCGAGAAGGTCTGCGAAGTCGCCGCCCGGCACGGCGAGTTCGAGTCCGCCCTGGTCCCGCTGCGCCGGGCGGTGGCCCCCTACGACACGGTGGGCCCCGACTACCGCTCCCCGTCGCTGGGCGCCCGCCGCCCCTCCCGGCTGCACTCGATCGAGGAACTCCCCGTCGCGCTCGGCATGTTGCTGCTGTCCGCGGGCGACTACCGGCGGACGGTCCTCGGCTCGGTCAACTACGGCCGGGACTGCGACTCCATCGCCACCATGTCCGGCGCCCTGGCCGGCGCCCTCGGCTCCCCGGTCCCGGAGGAGTGGGCGAAGCGGGTGGCCGACGCCAGCCGCCTTGACCTGTGGGAACCGGCCCGCACCCTGGCCGGGGTGACCCGCGAGGTCTTCGACCGGGACGTCCGCCGCAACCGTGCCCACGAAGCGGCGTTCGCCGGGCTCGGAGGCGCCGGATGCTCCGACTGACCTGGGTCCAGCCCGAGGACCTGATCGGCCACGAACTGCGGCAGGCGGCCCAGGACGGCCGCGAGCCGTCGAGGATCGCGGCGCGCTGGAGGGCGGCGGGCGGGCTGGAGGCCCCCGTACGGGCCGGGGCCTCCCCCCAGCCGGCCTCCCGCTACCTCCGGCTCCTCGCGGCGGACCTTCTCGACGAACTGGCCGATCTGCCCAGCGGCCTGCGGGAGCACGAACCGACGGACCTCGCCGGGATCAAGGCCCTGTGCCCCGACTGGCCCGGCCCGCCCACCACGACGGACCCGCCGGGACCCGCCGCCCTGGAGGCCGCCTGGCTCGGCCGGGCCGCGGGCTGCCTGCTCGGCAAACCGGTGGAGAAGCTCCCCCTGGAAGCCATCCGCGCCCTCGCCCGGCCGACCGGCAACTGGCCCCCGACCCGGTACTTCACCGCCAAGGGCGTCCCCGGCGACCTGCTCGCCGCACACCCCTGGAACCGCCGCTCGGCCGGCACCTCCCTCGCCGAGAACATCGACGGCATGCCCGAGGACGACGACCTCAACTACCCGCTGCTCAACCTGCTCCTGAGGCAGCGCCACGGCAGCGGCTTCACCACCACGGACGTCGCGGAACTCTGGCTCGCCGAACTCCCCGCCGGCCGCACCTTCACCGCGGAACGCGTCGCCTACCGCAATCTGCTCTCCGGTCTGGAACCCCCGCGAACGGCCCACCACCGCAACCCGTTCCGCGAGTGGATCGGTGCGCTGATCCGCGCCGACCTGCACGGCTGGACCCACCCCGGCGACCCGGCGGCCGCGGCCGAACGGGCCCACGCCGACGCGACCCTCTCCCACACCGCCAACGGCGTCTACGCGGCGATGTTCGCCGCGGCCGTCATCGCGCGGGCGGCCACCGGCACCCACGACGTGCACGCCTGTCTGCGCACCGGACTCACCGTGGTCCCGCCCGCCTCGCGGCTGGCCTCGGCCGTCCGGGACGCCGTGCGGCTCGCCGCGGAGCACACCGACTTCGACACGGTCGTGGACACGCTCCACGCCACCTACTCCGCGAGCCACCACTGGGTCCACGCCGTGCCCAACACCGCGCTGATCGCCGCCGCCCTCACCCACGCCGACGGCGACTTCACCGGCTCCGTCTCCCGGGCCGTGTCGGGCGGCTGGGACACCGATTCCAACGGCGCCACGGCCGGGAGCGTCGCCGGGCTCCTGGCCGGCCGGCCCGACGCGCTCCCCGAGCACTGGACGGCCCCGCTCAAGAACCGGCTGTCGACCTCGGTCGGCGACTTCGACGGCATCGGCTTCGACACCCTGGCCCACCTCACCCACCGGGAGGCGCTCCGCCCATGACCCACATCGCCGTACTCGGCAGCACCAACATGGACCTCGTCGCCTTCGTGGAGAAGGCCCCCCAGCGCGGGGAGACGGTCACGGGCCGCGAGTTCCGTACGATCCCCGGCGGCAAGGGCGCCAACCAGGCCGTCGCCGCCGCCCGGGCCGGCGCCACCGTCTCCATGATCGGCGCGGTCGGCAACGACTCCTTCGGCGCCCGGCTGCGCTCCACCCTGGAGCACTCCGGCGTGGAGACCGACCATCTGCGCACCACCGAGGGCTCCTCCGGCACCGCCCACATCGTCGTCGACGACCACGGCGGCAACGCGATCGTGGTGATCCCCGGCGCCAACGGCACCGTCGACCACCTCGTCCCCGGCGACGAGGGCCTCATCGCCACCGCCGACGCCCTCCTGCTCCAGCTGGAGATCCCGCTCGCCGCCGTTCTCGCCGGCGCCCAGGCGGCCCGCGCCCACGGCGTCCGGACGATCCTCACACCGGCGCCCGCCCAGCCCCTGCTCCCCGAACTCCTCGCCGCCACCGACCTGTTGCTGCCCAACGAACACGAGGCCGCCGCCCTCACTGGCCGCACCGACCCGCGCTCAGCGGCCCTCGCCCTGCTGGAGCGGGTCCCGCAGGTCGTCGTCACCCTGGGCGCCGAGGGCAGCCTGTACGCGACCCGCGACGCCGAACCCGTCACCGTTCCCGCGCCCCGGGTCACCGCGCTGGACACCACCGGGGCCGGGGACACCTTCGCGGGCACGCTCGCGGTGGCGATCACCGAGGGCCGGCCCATGCCCGAGGCGCTGGCCTGGGCCGCGGCCGCCGCCTCCCTGTCGGTGCAGCGCGCCGGGGCGTCGGAGTCGATGCCCTACCGCCCCGAGATCGAGGCCCGGTACACGTCATGAACGAAACCCCCCTCAGCGGTCTTCGCGTCCTGGACCTCGCCACCCTGTTCGCCGGGCCGCTCGCCGCCACGGCGCTCGGCGACTTCGGCGCCGAGGTCATCAAGATCGAGCACCCGGACCGGCCGGACCCGTCCCGCGGCCACGGCCCGGCGAAGGACGGCATCGGCCTGTGGTGGAAGCACCTGGGCCGCAACAAGCGGACCGTCACCCTGAACCTGTCGACCCCGGGCGGCCGCGCCACCCTGCTCCGGCTGGCCGCCACCGCGGACGTGATCATCGAGAACTTCCGCCCCGGCACCCTGGAGAAGTGGGACCTCGGCTGGCCCGAGCTGTCCGCCGTCAACCCCCGGCTGGTCCTCACCCGCGTCACCGGCTTCGGCCAGTTCGGCCCCTACGCCCACCGCCCCGGCTTCGGCACCCTCGCCGAGGCGATGAGCGGGTTCGCCGCGCTGACCGGCGAACCCGACGCGCCCCCGACCCTCCCGCCGTTCGGCCTCGCCGACTCGATCGCCGGACTGGCCACGGCGTACGCCGTCCTCACCGCCCTCGCCGCCCGCGACCGCACCGGCGAGGGCCAGGTCGTGGACCTCTCCCTGATCGAACCGATGCTGTCGGTCCTCGGCCCCCAGCCCACCTGGTACGACCAGCTCGGCTACGTCCAGCAGCGCACCGGCAACCGCTCCGCCAACAACGCCCCGCGCAACACCTACCGCACCGCGGACGGCGGCTGGGTCGCCGTCTCCACCTCGGCCCAGTCGGTGGCGGAACGCGTGATGCGCCTGGTCGGCAGGGAGGACCTGATCGAGGAACCGTGGTTCGCCACGGGCGCGGACCGGGCCCGGCACGCGGACGTCCTCGACGCGGCGGTCGGCGGCTGGATCGCCGAGCGGGACCGCGAGGAGGTGATCGCGGCCTTCGAGAAGGCGGAGGCGGCGGTCGCCCCGGTGCAGGACATCCGGGAGGTGATGACGGACCCGCAGTACCAGGCGCTCGACACGATCACCACCGTCGACGACCCGGACCTCGGCCCGCTGCGCATGCAGAACGTCCTCTTCCGGCTGTCCGCGACCCCCGGCGCGATCCGCTGGACCGGCCGCGCGCACGGCGCCGACACCGACGAGGTCCTCACCGAACTGGGCCTGACCCCGGCGGAGCTGGCCGCCCTGCGCTCGGAGGGTGCCGTATGACCACCCCGCTGACCTGGCTCTACGCCCCCGGCGACCGCCCCGAGATCATCGCCAAGGCGCTGCTGGCGGGCGCGGACGTGGTGGTGGTCGACCTGGAGGACGCGGTGGCGCCCGACCGCAAGGAGTACGCGCGGGCGGCGACCGCCGAGTTCCTCTCCGAGCCTCGTCCGGTCCCGGTCCATGTCCGGGTCAACGCCCTGGACGGACCGCTCGCCTCCGCCGACCTCAGGGCCATGGCCGGACTCCCCGGAGTCGGAGGTCTGCGGCTGTCCAAGGTCAACACCCCCGACCAGGTGCGACGGGTCGCCCGGAGCACCGACCAGCCCCTGTACGCGCTGCTCGAATCGGCGCTGGCGGTCGAGAACGCCTACGCCGTGGCCAGGGCCCACCCCGCCCTGAACGGCATCGCGCTCGGCGAGGCGGACCTCCGGGCCGACCTGGGTGTACAGGACGACGCGGGGCTGGACTGGCCGCGCTCCCGGGTGGTCGTCGCGGCGCGGGCGGCCGGTCTCGCGCCCCCGGCCCAGTCGGTCCACCCGGACGTGCGGGACCTCGCCGGGCTGGCCGCGAGCTGCGCCCACGGCCGTGCCCTGGGCTTCCTCGGCCGGGCGGCGATCCATCCGCGCCAGCTCCCGGTGATCGAGCGGGCCTACCTGCCCACGGAGGAGGAGCTGGAACGCGCGGAGTCGATCGTGAAGGCGGCCGCCGCCCACGGGGGCGCCCAGGCGCTGAAGGACGGCACGTTCGTCGACGCGGCGGTGGTGGCGGCGGCCCAGCGCACGCTGTCCCTGGCCGCCCGCCGCGGCTGACGGGACGACCGGAGCGACGAAGGGCGCCCGGGGAAGCCCCGGGCGCCCTCACCGTCGTACGGCGGAACGGTCAGCCCTTCTTCGCCGACCCGGCCCCGTTGCTCGCCTCGTCCTTCGCCGCCGAGGACTCCTCGTCCGAGCCGTCGGCGCCCGCGGGCTCCGCGTCGGAATCGGTGTCGTCGGCCGGCTCGGCGGCGTCCTTCGCGGCGTCCTTCGCGGTGTCCTTGGCGGTGTCCTCGTCGCCGTCGGCGGAGTCGAGGGCGCCCGGCTCCACCACGGCCTCCCGGCCGGGCCGCTTCTTCGCCGAGATCACGATGTACAGCACCGCCAGCAGGAACACCACGAGGGCGGTCCAGTTGTTCAGCCGCAGACCGAGGATGTGGTGGGCCTCGTCGACCCGCATGTACTCGATCCAGAACCGGCCCGCGCAGTACGAGGCGACGTACAGCGCGAACGCCCGCCCGTGGCCGAGCTTGAAGCGCCGGTCCGCCCAGATGACGAGGAACGCGACACCGACGCACCACAGCGACTCGTACAGGAACGTCGGGTGGTAGGTGCCCGGCTCCCGGCCGTCCGAGGAGGAGGTGATCTCCACGGCCCACGGCAGATCGGTGGCCCGGCCGTACAGCTCCTGGTTGAACCAGTTGCCCCAGCGGCCGAGGGCCTGGGCCAGGGCGATGCCCGGGGCGACGGCGTCGGCGTACGCGGGCAGCGGGATGCCCCGGCGCCGGCAGCCGATCCACGCGCCCAGCGCGCCGAGCGCGATGGCACCCCAGATGCCGAGGCCGCCCTCCCAGATCTTGAAGGCGTCCACCCAGTCACGGCCCTCGCTGAAGTACAGCTCGTAGTCCGTGATCACGTGGTAGAGGCGTCCGCCGATCAGGCCGAACGGGACGGCCCACACCGCGATGTCGGCCACCGTGCCGGCCCGGCCGCCGCGGGCGATCCAGCGCTTGTTGCCGAGCCAGACGGCGACGAAGACGCCGATGATGATGCAGAACGCGTAGCCTCGCAGCGGAATGGGGCCGAGGTGGATCACGCCGCGCGACGGACTGGGAATGAAGGCAAGTTCCATGGCAGGGTCGACGCTACCCTGCCGGGCGGCACACGCGTCGGGCGGCCCGGCTACGGCTCCATAACGGGGCGCCCGCGCTTCTCATCCCTGGGCCGCCTCCTGCACCTGCTGCTTCAGCTTCTGCGGCGTCATCGACTGGTCCTGGTAGATGTTCTTGCCGTCGAGCAGGACGGTCGGCGTGCCGGTGAAGCCACCGCTGCGGAAGGCGTCGTTGGACTTCGCCACCCAGCTGTTGTGGGTGCCCTCCTCCACACAGGTGCGGAACGCGGGCGTGTCGAGTCCGTCGACCTTGGCGGCCAGCTCGAAGAGCTTGGCATTGTCCGCGAAGGCGTCGTCGGTCTCGGTGGGCTGGTTCTGGTAGAGCACGTCGTGGTACTCGACGAACTTCCCGGCGTCCTGGGCGCAGGCCGCGGCGTTGGCGGCGTTGCGGGAGCCGGTGCCGCCCAGGTTGCCGTCGATGATCGTCGCGAGGCGGTACTCCACCCGGAGCTGGCCGGCGTCCGTCAGCTCGTGGATGGTCGAGCGGTAGGTGTCCTCGAAGGACTTGCAGGCCGGGCAGCGGAAGTCCTCCCAGACGACGAGGGTGGACGCGGCGTCCGCCTCGCCGACCGGGATGGTCAGGCTGTCCTCGCCCTCGGCGCCCGAGGGCGCCACGACCGGTCCGGCGGAGTCGCTGCCGTCGTCCTTGCCTGCGTTGGCGGCGATCACGCCGATCACCGCCGCGAGTCCCAGCACGCAGACGACGCTCGCGCCGACGATCAGCGTCCGCCGGCGCTTCTCCGCGGTCTTCTGCTTCTCTCGCTCTGCCGCCATCCGGTCCCGGGCGGTGCGCTTTCCCTCACGGTTCTTCTCGCTCACACCCCGGAAACGAACCGGGGAGGCGCCCAGCGCCTCCCCGGTCCCAGGTCCACCCGTTCGAGTGATCGGGAGGAAATGTCCCGTCCGAAAACGGGACGTTCCGCTCGCTACGCCCCGCCGCGCACGCCCTTGGCCAGGTCGGCGGCGAGTTCCCGGACGGCCTCGACGCCGGCCGCGTCGTCCGGCGCGTCCAGCATCCGCTTCACGAAGGCCGAGCCGACGATGACTCCGTCGGCGAACCTGGCGACCTCGGCCGCCTGCACGGCGTTGGACACACCGAGACCGACGCAGACGGGCAGGGCGCTTCCGGTGGCCCGGGTCCGCTCGACCAGGTCCTGCGCCTGCGCGCCGACCGACTCGCGGGTCCCGGTCACGCCCATCAGCGAGGCCGCGTAGACGAAGCCGCTGCCCGCCTCGGTGATCCGGGCGAGCCGTTCGTCCTTGCTGCTGGGCGCCACCACGAACACGGTCGCGAGCCCGTGCTTCTCGGCGTGCTCCCGCCACAGCGCCGACTCCTGCACGGGCAGGTCGGGCAGGATGCACCCGGCGCCGCCCGCCTCGGCGAGTTCGGCGGTGAACCGCTCGACGCCGTAGCGGTCGATGGGGTTCCAGTAGGTCATCACGAGCACCGGCTTCCCGGTGGCCCCGAAGGTCTCGCGGACCGTCCGCATCACGTCCGCGATCCGTACCCCGCCGCGCAGGGCGATGTCGTCGGCGGTCTGGATGACCGGGCCGTCGAGGACCGGGTCGCTGTGCGGCAGACCGACCTCGACGACGTCGGCGCCGCCGTCGAAGGCGGCCTTGATCGCCTCGATGCCGCCGTCCACGGTCGGGAACCCGGCCGGGAGGTAGGCGATGAGCGCGGCACGCCCCTCGGCCTTCGCGGCGGCGAGGGTGTCGGACAGCAGCTGGATGTTCCCGCTCACTTGGCGTCCCCCGCGATCTCGGCGGTGTCGGCGGCGTTCGCCGCGACCTCGGCGTCGGTGTCGTACAGCCCGAAGTAGCGGGCGGCGGTGTCCATGTCCTTGTCGCCGCGGCCGGACAGGTTGACCACGATCAGCCCGTCCGGGCCCAGTTCGCGGCCGACCTCCAGGGCGCCGGCCAGCGCGTGCGCGCTCTCGATCGCCGGGATGATGCCCTCGGTGCGGGACAGCAGGCGCAGGGCCTGCATCGCCGCGTCGTCGGTGACCGCGCGGTACTCGGCGCGGCCGCTGTCCTTGAGGTAGGAGTGCTCGGGCCCGATGCCGGGGTAGTCCAGACCGGCCGAGATCGAGTACGGCTCGGTGATCTGGCCCTCGTCGTCCTGGAGGACGTAGGACCGCGAGCCGTGCAGGATGCCGGGCTCGCCCGCGGTCAGCGTGGCCGCGTGCTCGCCGGTCGCCACGCCGTGCCCGGCGGGCTCGCAGCCGATGAGCCGGACGCCGGCGTCGGGGATGAAGGCGTGGAAGAGGCCGATGGCGTTGGAGCCGCCGCCGACGCAGGCGACGGCCGCGTCGGGCAGGCGTCCGGCCCGCTCCAGGAGCTGGCGGCGGGCCTCCACGCCGATCACCCGGTGGAAGTCGCGGACCATGGCCGGGAAGGGGTGGGGTCCGGCGACCGTGCCGAAGAGGTAGTGGGTGCGGTCGACGTTGGCGACCCAGTCGCGGAAGGCCTCGTTGATGGCGTCCTTCAGCGTGCGGCTGCCGGACTTCACGGCGATGACCTCGGCGCCGAGCATGCGCATCCGGGCCACGTTGAGGGCCTGGCGCTGGGTGTCGATCTCGCCCATGTAGATGGTGCAGTCGAGGCCGAACAGCGCGCAGGCCGTGGCCGTCGCGACACCGTGCTGGCCGGCGCCGGTCTCGGCGATGACCCGGGTCTTGCCCATGCGCTTGGTGAGCAGGGCCTGACCGAGCACGTTGTTGATCTTGTGCGAGCCGGTGTGGTTCAGGTCCTCGCGCTTGAGGAAGATCCGGGCGCCGCCGGCCTCCGCGGCGAACCGCGGGACCTCGGTCAGCGACGAGGGGCGGCCGGTGTAGTGGACGAGCAGTTCGTCGAGTTCGCGGGCGAACTCGGGGTCGTGCTTGGCCTTGTCGTACTCGACGGCGACCTCGTCCACGGCGGCGACGAGGGCCTCCGGGATGAACTTGCCGCCGAAAGCGCCGAAGTAGCCTTCGGTGCTGGGTACTTGACCCTCGGGGTCGGGGATGAAGAACTCGCTGGGCATGCGGAAACCTCACGGTGAGTGTGTGTGGACAGCACTGTTCGCCGTGGGGGCGTGGGTTGTCAGTCGACTGCGGACCCGCTGTGGCCGATCGCGCAGTTCCCCGCGCCCCTGGCGGGGCGCTGCTGCCATCGCATGCCGTTGACCTGGCCCGGTTCGTCGCCGATGACGTACCGCACACGACGGCCGTGGACACGCCTCGCAGGGGCTCGGCAGCCCCTCGGGCGGCAGCCGCGCGCAAGGCGGGCGTACCGGTCCACGGTCGTCATGGTCAGAGTCATCGGGGCAAGCCTAGCGGGTGGTCAGCTACGGCCGTGGCGGAGTGCCGGGTGTTCGCCTGCCGCCACCAGGTCGGCCACTGCCGACTTCGGGTCGCGGCCGGTGACCAGGGACTCGCCGACCAGGACCGCGTCGGCGCCGGCGTTGGCGTAGGCGATGAGGTCGTGCGGGCCGCGGACGCCGGACTCGGCGATCTTGACGACGTCGGCCGGGATCTCGGGCGCGACGCGCTCGAAGGTGCCGCGGTCGACCTCCAGCGTCTTGAGGTTGCGCGCGTTGACGCCGATGATCCGGGCGCCGGCGTCGACGGCGCGCTCCACCTCGTCCTCGTCGTGGACCTCGACCAGCGGGGTCAGGCCGATGGACACCGCGCGCTCGATCAGCGACTCCAGGGCCGGCTGGTCGAGGGCGGCGACGATCAGCAGCGCGAGGTCGGCGCCGTAGGCGCGGGCCTCCCACAGCTGGTACGAGGTGACGATGAAGTCCTTGCGGAGCACGGGGATGTCCACGCGCGCGCGGACCGCCTCCAGGTCGGCCAGCGAGCCGCCGAAGCGCCGCTGCTCGGTCAGTACGGAGATGACGGCCGCGCCGCCCGCCTCGTAGTCGGCGGCGAGTCCGGCGGGGTCGGCGATCGCGGCCAGCGCGCCCTTGGACGGGCTGGAGCGCTTGACCTCGCAGATCACCTTGACGCCGTCGCCCTTGAGCGCCGCTACGCCGTCCTTGGCCGCGGGAGCCTTGGCCGCGCGCTCCTTGAGCTCGTCGAGGCTGACGCGCGCCTGCCGCTCCGCGAGGTCGGCACGGACTCCGTCGATGATCTCGTCGAGCACACTCACGCGAGCGGCCCCCTTCCCGATGCGGTGACGAAAACGGGTGGTCACTGCGATGGTATCCGCAGGAGGGCGTAGGCCTCGCATCCGGTTGACGGCGGTCCCACTACCTGGACGTTCGTCCATTGATCAAGGATGGAGCCAGCCGCCGAAGGGCAGGTTCCGGACAACGGTGAAGACCAGCAGCAACGCGCCGAGCGTCCACAGCTGCGCGGTTCCCGGGGAGAGCCGGAGCGGCCGTCCGCGCGCCGCGCGGACCACCCAGACGGTCCACAGCGCGGCGAAGGCCAGATAGCCCAGTACGGCGACGGCGTTGCTCTGGAGGGCCGCCGTCAGGTCGCCGTGCGCGAAGGCGTGGGCGCTGCGCAGTCCGCCGCAGCCCGGGCAGTACACGCCGGTGAACCGCAGGAGCGGACAGACCGGGTAGTGGCCGGGTTCGTTCGGGTCCACGGTGCCGACGTAGGCGAAGGCCCCGGCCACGGCCGCGAGGACCCCGGCGGGCGCGGCGAGCCGTCGCAGAGCGGTGGTCGGGCCGGGCCGTGTCACGCTCCGGCTGTCGCTGTTCACGCCTCGCATTGTGCCCGGAGAACGCGTGAGGGGCGGCCCGGGGCCGCCCCTCGACGAGGATGTGTCCGCGCGTCAGCCCTCGACGGTGGCCGCCTCGTTCGTGCGCAGGGGCTTGCCGGAGTCCTTGGACGCGCCGAGGCCCATGCCCTTCATCAGCCAGCCGACGACGCCGCCGAGGACGACGACGCCCATGCCGAGCCAGAAGCCCGCCGGGCTGGCCAGGACCATGAAGGCGCCCGCGATGCAGAAACCGATGAAGGCGATTGTGACACCGGTCCAGGCGGCCGGGGTGTGACCGTGGCTGCTGCCCGCCATGACTTGCTCCTCGTTGCTGTGTGTAAGTCTCTGAGCCGGACGCTCACTCCCATTGTCCCGCATGGGCATACGCGTGATGACCGCGGGTGGCCTTCCGGGCAGGGGCTACGCGCCGGTCGGGTCCTCGCCCCGGTCCAGTGCCTTCCAGAGGTCCTCGGGACGGTCGGGGTCCACGGTGGGCGCCTTGCGGGGCTTCGGCGCGCCCGAGCGCTCGTACCGGCTGGACATCGCCGGCCACACCGAGGCGTAGCGCAGGGCCAGCAGTCCGGCGAGCAGCATCAGGGCTCCGCCGACGGCCGCGACGTACGGCCAGGCCGTGTGGCTGAGGGCGGCGACCGTGGCCGCGGTGTCGCCGGTGGTTTGGGCGGCCTTCTCGTCCAGGGCGGAACTGTCACCGGCGCCGAGCAGCGCGGCGGCGACGGTTCCGGCGCCGGAGAGGGCGAGGAGCGCCGCGACCAGGACCCGGCCGAGGCGGCGTACGGCGAAGACGGCCACCAGCGCGGCGAGGCCCACTATGGCGAGCGACGCGGGCACGCCCGTGACGTCGCTGCCCGTCGCGGTGAGCGGGAAGCCGCCGCCGGCCACCGTGGCGGTGCCCTGCGACCAGTTCTGTCGGGTGGCCAGCAGCGCCACGGCCGCGCCGAGCGCGCCGGCGAACAGCGCCACGGCGAGGCTGAGCCGGCCGGCCCGCGCGGGTCCCGCGGCTTCGGAACGGGGGTGAGGTACAGCAGTCACGTACTCCACTATCGCCTGAACCCCGGGCGAACCGTCACCCGGGGTTCGTATGAGAAGCGCCCTATTGCCCCAGCCGGTTCGCCGTGTGCACCGCGCGCAGCACCGCCGCCGCCTTGTTGCGGCACTCCTGGTCCTCGGCGACCGGGTCGGAGTCGGCGACGATTCCGGCGCCGGCCTGGACGAAGGCCGTGCCGTCGCGCAGCAGGGCGGTGCGGATGGCGATGGCGGTGTCGGAGTCGCCGGCGAAGTCGAGATAGCCGACGCAGCCGCCGTAGAGCCCGCGCCGGGAGGGCTCCAGTTCGTCGATGATCTGCATGGCGCGGGGCTTGGGCGCGCCGGAGAGGGTGCCGGCGGGGAAGCAGGCGGTGAGGACGTCGAAGGCGGTACGGCCCTCGGCGACCTGGCCGGTGACGGTGGAGACGATGTGCATCACGTGCGAGTAGCGCTCGATGGACATGAAGTCGACGACCTCGACCGAGCCGGGCTCGCAGACCCGGCCGAGGTCGTTGCGCCCGAGGTCGACGAGCATGAGGTGCTCGGCCCGCTCCTTGGGGTCGGCGAGCAGGTCGTCGGCGAGGGCCTGGTCCTCCTGCGGGGTGGCGCCGCGCCACCGGGTGCCGGCGATGGGGTGGACCATCGCCCGTCCGTCCTCGACCTTGACCAGCGCCTCCGGGGAGGAGCCGACGACGTCGAAGCCGTCGAAGCGGAAGAGGTACATGTACGGCGAGGGGTTGGTGGCGCGCAGCACCCGGTAGACGTCCAGGGCGCTCGCCGTGCACGGCGTCTCGAAGCGCTGGGAGGGGACGACCTGGAAGGCCTCGCCGGCCCGGATGCGCTCCTTGACGTCCTCGACGGCCGCGTGGAAGTCGGTGCCGCCCCACAGGGCGGTGTACTCGGGGAGTTCGGACGGCGGCAGGACGGCCGGGGGCTGGGCGACCGCGCGGGAGAGATCGGCCTGCATGGCGTCCAGGCGGGCCACGGCGTCCGCGTGGGCCTCGTCGACCCCGGTGTCGAGGTCGTTGTGGTTGATCGCGTTGGCGATCAGCAGGACCGAGCCCTCCCAGTGGTCCATCACCGCGAGGTCGCTGGTCAGCAGCATGGTCAGCTCGGGCAGCCTCAGATCGTCGCGCTCGCCGGGACCGATCTTCTCCAGGCGGCGCACGATGTCGTAGCCGAGGTAGCCGACCATGCCGCCGGTGAAGGGCGGCAGGTCCCCCTGGTGCGGGGTGTGCAGGGCCTCGATGGTGGCGCGCAGGGCGGCGAGCGGGTCGCCGTCGGTGGGGACGCCGACGGGCGGGGCGCCGAGCCAGTGCGCCTGCCCGTCCCGCTCGGTGAGGGTGGCGGCGGAGCGGACGCCCACGAAGGAGTACCGGGACCAGGACCGGCCGTTCTCCGCGGACTCCAGCAGAAAGGTGCCGGGGCGCTCGGCGGCGAGCTTGCGGTAGAGCGCGACGGGCGTGTCGCCGTCGGCGAGGAGCTTGCGGGTGACCGGGATGACGCGCCGGTCGGCGGCGAGCTTGCGGAAGGTCTCGAGGTCCATGGCCGGTGACCTTACTGATCTCCGGCCGGGACGCCGGAATCCTTGAGCAGGACGTCCTCGTCGAAGCAGGTGCGCGCGCCGGTGTGGCAGGCCGCGCCGACCTGGTCGACCTGGACGAGCACGGTGTCGGCGTCGCAGTCCAGGGCGACGGACCTGACCCACTGGAAGTGGCCGGAGGTGTCGCCCTTGACCCAGTACTCCTGGCGGCTGCGCGACCAGTAGGTGCAGCGGCCGGTGGTCAGGGTGCGGTGCAGCGCCTCGTCGTCCATCCAGCCGAGCATGAGCACCTCTCCGGTGTCGTACTGCTGGGCGATGGCGGGCAGGAGCCCGTCGGCGCTGCGCCTGAGGCGGGCGGCGATCTCGGGGTCCAGGGGGCTGCTCTGACGGGGCGCGCTGGTCATGGTGCCATTGTGCCGCGCGGCGGGGGTCCGCTCGGCCGCCGTCCACTGTGCGGACCCGGACGTCGGTCGTAGGCTGACGGCATGTCGACTTTCGCCAAGCGTGAACGACTCCTGCTGGCCGACCTCCTGGAGGCGGAGGGGCCCGAGGCCCCGACCCTGTGCGAGGGCTGGACCACCCGTGATCTCGCCGCGCACGTCGTGGTGCGCGAGCGCCGCCCGGACGCGGCCGGCGGCATCCTGATCAAGCCGCTCGCCGCCCGCCTGGAGCGGGTGATGGGCGAGTTCACGGACAAGCCCTACGAGGAACTGATCCAGCTCATCCGCACCGGCCCGCCGCGGTTCTCGCCGTTCTCGCTGAAGCAGGTCGACGAGATGTCGAACACGGTGGAGTTCTACGTCCACACCGAGGACGTCCGCCGGGCCCGCCCCGACTGGACGCCGCGCGAGCTCGACCCGGTGTTCCAGGACGCCCTGTGGTCCCGGCTGGAGCGCACCGCGCGCCTGATGGGGCGCGGCACGCCGACGGGGCTGGTGCTGCGCCGCCCGGACGGGCAGACGGCGGTCGCGCAGCGCGGCGCGCCGGTGGTGACGGCCACGGGTGAGCCGTCGGAGCTGCTGCTCTTCCTCTACGGCCGGCAGGACGCGGCCGACGTGGAGCTGACGGGCGAGAAGGACGCCATCACCAAGCTGCACTCGGGCAAGCAACTGGGCATCTGAGGGATCACCTCGGCAGCTCGGCGCGGCGCAGGTCGCGCACGCCCAGCGCGATCACCCCGCCGAGCCCGCACACCGCGGCGCTCACCACGAAGACCGGGCCGGTGCCCCAGACGCCGACGGCGGCGGCGGACAGCGGCATGCTGAGCGGGGCGAAACCGAGGCTGACCAGGCCGGAGACCGCGGTGACCCGGCCCAGCAGGGCGGGGTCGGCCTGGGTCTGGAGCAGGGCGCCGGCGACGGCCCCGCTGAGCCCCGCGAGCAGTCCGACGAGTACGGCGATCCCGGCGGCGCCGGCCACCGCGGGGACGAAGGCCAGCGCGCCGATGGCGACCGACCCGGCGATGATGGCGCAGCCCGCCACCCGTCCGGCGTGCGGCAGGTGCCCGCGCACGGTCAGCAGCAGGGAGACGGCACCGGCGCCGACTCCGAACCCGGCGAGCACCCAGCCCATCCCGGCGGCGCCCCAGCCCCGCTCGTCGGCGAGCAGGGTCAGCCCGACGTTGAGCGGCCCGACGAATCCGAGGTCACCGAGGGCTATGGCCAGCATCAGCGGACCGAGCACCCGGTGCCGGCGGATGTAGCGCAGTCCTCCAACGAGGTCCCGCCAGGCAGTCCCTCCCCGCACCCCGTCCGCGGAGGCGGAGGCGGAGGACGTGTCCCCCGCGTCCGGCGCGTCTGCGGCGGGCAGGGCCCGTACTCGTACGGACACCAGCAGGGGGACCGAGAGCGCGATGAGCAGCCCGGCCAGGGCGAACGCGCCGGTGGCGCCGCCGAGGGCCACGGCCAGGCCGCCGAGCGGGCCGCCGACCACGCTCGCGAAGCGGATCGCCAGCCCCCGCATGCCCTGCACCCGGGTGAGCTGGTCGCGGGTGGTCACCCGCGCGGGAAGCGCCCCCACGGCGGGCATGAACACCGCGTCGACCGCCCCGAAGACCAGCGCGAGCACGGCCAGCGGCCACAGCCCCGGGCCGGTGAGGAACAGCAGCGCCGCCACCGCGAACGCCGCCGCGCAGCGCACCGCGTCGCTGCCGACGACCACCCGGCGCGGTCCGAGCCGGTCCGCGAGGACTCCCCCGCCCAGCATCAGCAGCGCCCGGGGCACGGCGCTCACCGCCATGACGAGTCCGGCCTGCGAGGGCGTGCCCGCCTGGACGGCCGCCCAGGACAGGGCGATGTAGTAGACGCTGTCGCCGATCATCGAGGCGGTGTAGGCGGCGAGCCAGCGCAGCACGTTGCCGTCGCGGTGGGCGGGGCGGGGCGGGGCCTCGGCCGGGGCCGGGAGCGTGGCGGTCACGGAGGCGGTCCTCTCGGAGGCGGATCAGACGCGGAACGGGAAGCCGTACAGGTGCAGGGCCACGTGCTCGCGCCCCTCGGTCTCGCCGGCCGCCTCACGGGCGCGCCCCAGGGCGTCGTACTTCCTCAGCACGTCGTGCAGTTCGCCCATCAGTTCGGTCAGTTCGCCGGAGGTCAGCCGTGCCGTCGTCTCCGAGTCCATGGCGGCGGTGGTCCAGTCGGTGCCCCATCCGGCGCGCTGGTCGAGGTAGGCGCGGTACATCTCGGCGCGCTGCTCCTGGAAGAGCCGCGAGGCGGCGACATGGGCGGCGACCTTCTCGGGGGCGTCCTCGAAGTCGGCGCTGCGGACGGAGACTCCGTCACTGGCGGGCCGCCACCAGCGCTCCCGGCCGTCCCCGCCGGCCGTCTCGGCCTCCTCGATCAGGCCGTGCTCACCGAGCTTGCGCAGGTGGTAGCTGACCAGCGAGACCGCCTCGTCGACCTGGCCGGAGAGCTGTGAGGCGGTCGCGGTGCCGGCGAGCAGCAGCAGTCGGTAGAGCTTCATGCGCAGGGGATGCGCGAGGGCCTTCAGCGTGCCGACGTCGGTGATTCGCCGGTCCCTCTCGTTGTCCGTCACGCCCCGCACGCTAGACAGGAAAGGAATGTTGCGCAATAAAAATTGCGCAATGAATTTTTCGCAACTCCGCGCGCCCATGGAAAAACCCCGGCCGCCGGGCGGCCGGGGCTCGGTGCTCCGGGCTCATCGCACGGGGTGTCCCGCGTCCTTCAGTGCCTGCTTGACCTGGCCGATGCGCAGGTCGCCGAAGTGGAACACCGAGGCCGCCAGCACCGCGTCGGCGCCCGCGCCGACCGCCGGGGCGAAGTCGTCGAGCTTGCCGGCGCCGCCGGAGGCGATGACGGGCACGGTCACGTGCTTGCGAACGGCCTCGATCATCTCGATGTCGTAGCCGTCCTTGGTGCCGTCCGCGTCCATCGAGTTGAGCAGGATCTCCCCCGCGCCCAGCTCCGCCGCCCGGTGCGCCCACTCGACCGCGTCGATGCCGGTGCCCTTGCGGCCGCCGTGCGTCGTCACCTCGAAGCCGCCGGTCGCGGTGCGCCGCGCGTCCACCGAGAGCACCAGCACCTGCCGGCCGAACCGCTCGGCGATCTCGCGGATCAGCTCGGGGCGGGCGATGGCCGCGGTGTTGACGCCCACCTTGTCGGCGCCGGCCCGCAGCAGCTTGTCGACGTCCTCGGCGGTGCGCACGCCGCCGCCGACGGTCAGCGGGATGAAGACCTGCTCGGCGGTGCGGCGCACCACGTCGTAGGTGGTCTCGCGGTTGCCGGACGACGCGGTGATGTCCAGGAACGTCAACTCGTCGGCGCCCTCGGCGTCGTACACCTTCGCCATCTCGACGGGGTCGCCCGCGTCGCGCAGGTTCTGGAAGTTGACGCCCTTGACGACCCGGCCGTTGTCCACGTCCAGGCAGGGGATGACTCGGACCGCCAGGGTCATGAATCCACGGCTCCTCTGTATGCCTCTAGTTCCACTTCGACCAGGATGCGCGGGTCGACGAAGCCCTCCACGACCAGCAGCGTGGAGACCGGGCGCACCGCGCCGAAGATCTCCCGATGGGCCCGGCCGACCTCGTCGACGTCCCGCGAATGGCCGAGGTACATCCTGGTGCGGAGCACGGACCCGATGTCGAGCCCGAACTCGCCGATCGCCTCCACCGCACTGGCGAAGGCGACCCTGGCCTGCTCGTACGGGTCGCCCTCGCCGTACAGCACCTGGCCCTTGAACGCTGTCGTGCCCCCCACCAGGACACGGTCGCCCGCCGCGACGGCGCGTGCGAAACCGAAGGACTCCTCCCAGGGAGATCCGCTCTGCACCCGCCGCACGGCATCGGTCACGACACAGCCTCCAGGGCCTCTTCCAGGGTGAACGCCTTGGCGTACAGCGCCTTCCCGACGATGGCGCCCTCGACACCGAGGGGTACCAGCTCGGAGATCGCGCGCAGGTCGTCCAGCGACGACACGCCGCCGGAGGCCACGACCGGGCGGTCGGTCGCCGCGCAGACGTTCCTCAGCAGCTCCAGGTTGGGGCCCTGGAGGGTGCCGTCCTTGGCGATGTCGGTGACCACGTAGCGGGCGCAGCCCTCGCCGTTGAGGCGCTCCAGCGTCTCGTAGAGGTCGCCGCCGTCCCGGGTCCAGCCGCGGCCGCGCAGGGTCGTGCCGCGTACGTCGAGACCGACGGCGATCTTGTCGCCGTGCTCGGCGATGACCTTGGCGACCCACTCCGGGGTCTCCAGCGCGGCCGTGCCCAGGTTCACCCGGGTGCAGCCGGTGGCGAGGGCGGCGGCGAGGGTGTCGTCGTCGCGGATGCCGCCGGACAGCTCGACCTTGATGTCCATGGCCTTGGCGACCTCGGCGATCAGCGCGCGGTTGTCGCCGGTGCCGAAGGCGGCGTCCAGGTCGACCAGGTGCAGCCACTCGGCGCCGGAGCGCTGCCAGGCCAGGGCCGCCTCCAGCGGGGAGCCGTAGGAGGTCTCGGTGCCGGACTCGCCGTGGACCAGGCGGACCGCCTGTCCGTCACGGACGTCGACGGCGGGGAGGAGTTCGAGCTTCGAAGCCATCAGAGGGTTCCGATCCAGTTGTTCAGCAGCTGCGCTCCGGCGTCGCCGGACTTCTCGGGGTGGAACTGGGTGGCCCACAGGGCGCCGTTCTCCACGGCGGCCACGAAGGGCTCGCCGTGCGTCGACCAGGTGACCTTGGGCGCCCGCATCGCCGCGTTCCTGGTCTCCAGGGTCCAGTCGTGGACCGCGTAGGAGTGCACGAAGTAGAAGCGGGCGTCCGCGTCCAGGCCGGCGAACAGCTCGGAGTCGGCCGGCGCCTCGACGGTGTTCCAGCCCATGTGGGGCACGATGTCCGCCTGGAGCGGCTCGACGGAGCCGGGCCACTCGTCGAGGCCCTCGCTCTCCACCCCGTGCTCGATGCCGCGGGCGAAGAGGATCTGCATCCCGACGCAGATGCCCATCACCGGGCGTCCGCCGGAGAGGCGGCGGTCGATGATCCAGTCGCCGCGCGCCTCGCGCAGGCCCGTCATACAGGCGGCGAAGGCGCCGACACCCGGGACCAGCAGCCCGTCGGCGTTCAGGGCCCGGTCGAAGTCACGCGTTATCTCGACCTCGGCGCCCGTGCGGGCGAGGGCGCGCTCGGCGGACCGGACGTTGCCGAAGCCGTAGTCGAAGACGACGACCTTCTTCGCGGACGCGCTCAACTCCACACCTCCAGCCGCATCACACCGGCGACCAGGCACATCGTGGCGCCGATGGAGAGCAGGACGACCAGGCTCCGGGGCATGTCCTGCTTCACGAAGGAGTAGATGCCGCCGGCCAGGAAGAGGCCGACGACGATCAGGACCGTGGACAGGCCGTTCACAGGGCGCCCTTCGTCGAAGGGAGGATGCCGGCCGCGCGCGGGTCGCGCTCGGAGGCGTAGCGCAGGGCGCGGGCGAGGGCCTTGAACTGGCACTCCACGATGTGGTGCGCGTTGCGCCCGTAGGGCACGTGCACGTGCAGCGCGATCTGCGCCTGGGCCACGAAGGACTCCAGGATGTGCCGGGTCATGGTGGTGTCGTACTCGCCGATCATCGGCGCCATCTTCTCGGGCTCGGTGTGCACGAGGTACGGGCGGCCGGAGAGGTCGACGGTGACCTGGGCGAGGGACTCGTCCAGCGGGACCGTGCAGTTGCCGAAGCGGTAGATGCCGACCTTGTCGCCGAGGGCCTGCTTGAAGGCGGCGCCGAGGGCGAGGGCGGTGTCCTCGATGGTGTGGTGCGAGTCGATGTGCAGATCGCCCTCGGTCTTCACCGTGAGGTCGAACAGACCGTGCCGGCCGAGCTGGTCGAGCATGTGGTCGTAGAAGCCGACGCCGGTCGACACGTCGACCTTGCCGGATCCGTCGAGATCGATCTCGACGAGGACGGAGGTCTCCTTCGTCACGCGCTCCACGCGTCCTACGCGGTTCATGCGTTCTGCTCCTTCTTGAGTTCACGGACCGCGTCGAGGAACGCGTCGTTCTCTTCGGGGGTGCCGGCGGTGACCCGCAGCCAGCCCGGTACGCCGTTGTCCCGGACCAGGACGCCCCGGTCGAGGATGCTCCGCCAGGCGGCCTGGGTGTCGTCGAACCGGCCGAACTGCACGAAGTTGGCGTCCGAGGAGGTCACCTCGTAGCCGATCGCCAGCAGTTCCCTCACCAGGCGGTCCCGCTCGGTCTTCAGCTGCTCGACGTAGCCGAGCAGGGTGTCGGTGTGCTCCAGGGCGGCCAGCGCGGTCGCCTGGGTGACGGCCGACAGGTGGTAGGGCAGCCGGACCAGCTGCACCGCGTCGACCACGGCCGGGTCGGCGGCCAGGTAGCCGAGGCGCAGGCCGGCCGCGCCGAACGCCTTCGACATCGTGCGGGAGATGACGAGATTCGGCCGTCCTTCGAGCAGCGGCAGCAGCGAGTCGCCGTGGCTGAACTCGATGTACGCCTCGTCGACCACCACCATCGACGGCTTCGCCGCCTGCGCGGCCTCGAACAGCGCGAGGACGGTCTCGGGCGGGACGGCGTTGCCCGTGGGGTTGTTGGGGGTGGTGACGAAGACGACGTCCGGCCGGTGTTCGGCGATCGCCCGCCGGGCGGCGTCCACGTCGATGGTGAAGTCGTCGCCCCGCGGACCGGAGATCCAGCCCGTGCCGGTGCCCCGCGAGATCAGCGCGTGCATCGAGTACGAGGGCTCGAAGCCGATGGCCGTGCGGCCGGGCCCGCCGAAGGTCTGGAGCAGCTGCTGGATGACCTCGTTGGAGCCGTTGGCGGCCCAGACGTTCGCCGGGCCGACCCGGTGGCCGGAGGTCTTCGTCAGGTACTCGGCGAGCCGGGTGCGCAGCTCGACCGCGTCCCGGTCCGGATAGCGGTTGAGCCGGCGGGCGGCCTCGCGGACCCGCTCGGTGATCCGCTCGACCAGCGCCTCGGGCAGCGGGTAGGGGTTCTCGTTGGTGTTCAGCCGTACCGGCACGTCCAGCTGGGGCGCGCCGTAGGGGGACTTGCCGCGCAGCTCGTCCCGTACGGGGAGATCGTCGATGCCGGTCACTTGCCCTCGGGAACCTTCCAGTCGAACCGTGCCTTGATCGCCGCGCCGTGCGCCGGGAGGTCCTCCGCCTCCGCGAGCGTCACCACGTGATGGGCGACGTCGGCCAGCGCGTCCTCGGTGTAGTCGACGATGTGGATGCCGCGCAGGAAGGACTGCACGGACAGGCCCGAGGAGTGGCAGGCGCAGCCGCCGGTCGGCAGGACGTGGTTGGACCCGGCGGCGTAGTCGCCGAGGGAGACCGGCGCCCAGGGGCCGACGAAGATCGCGCCGGCGTTGCGGACCCGGTCGGCCACGGCGGCCGCGTCGGCCGTCTGGATCTCCAGGTGCTCGGCGCCGTAGGCGTCGACCACCCGCAGGCCCTCCTCGATGCCGTCGACGAGGACGATCGCGGACTGCCTGCCCGCGAGTGCCGGGACGATCCGGTCGTCGATGTGCTTGGTCGCCGCGACCTGCGGCTCCAGCTCCTTGGCGACCGCGTCCGCGAGTTCCACGGAGTCGGTGACCAGGACGGCGGCGGCCAGCGGGTCGTGCTCGGCCTGGCTGATCAGGTCGGCGGCGACGTGCACGGGGTCGGCGGTGGCGTCGGCCAGGACCGCGATCTCGGTCGGGCCGGCCTCGGCGTCGATGCCGATCTTCCCGGTGAAGTAGCGCTTGGCCGCGGCGACCCAGATGTTGCCGGGCCCGGTGACCATGTCGGCGGGCGGGCAGGACTCGGTGCCGTACGCGAACATCGCCACCGCGGTCGCGCCGCCGGCGGCGTAGACCTCGGTCACACCGAGCAGCGCGCAGGCGGCGAGGATCGTCGGGTGCGGCAGACCGCCGAACTCGGCCTGCGCCGGGGAGGCGAGCGCGAGGGACTCGACGCCGGCCTCCTGCGCGGGCACCACGTTCATGATCACGGAGGACGGGTAGACGGACCGGCCTCCGGGCGCGTACAGGCCGACGCGGTCGACGGGGACCCACTTCTCGGTCACCGAGCCGCCGGGGACGACCTGGGTGGTGTGGGGGGAGCGGCGCTGCTCGCGGTGGACCAGCCGGGCCCGCCGGATGGACTCCTCCAGGGCCGCGCGGACGGCCGGGTCGAGTTCCGCCAGCGCCTCGGCCAGGGCCTCCTCGGGCACCCGGACCTGCTCCAGCCTGACCCCGTCGAACTTCTCGGCGAAGTCGATCAGCGCCGCGTCGCCCCGATGATGCACGGCCTCGCAGATCGGACGCACCTTCTCCAGGGCGGCCGAGACGTCGAAGTCGGCTCGGGGCAGCAGGTCGCGCAGGGCGGGTCCCTGGGGAAGGGCGTCGCCGCGCAGGTCGATTCGGGAGATCACGCCGTCAATTCTCTCAGACCGGGATCGGGCACCGTCCGCGCGTATCAATGGCTGATACAGAACGTGGAAGATCCCGTTCACCACTAGCGTTCCCTCCGTCACAGAGCGGGCATCACGGCTGTACGACAAGCGCAGAGCGACCGGGGGGAGAGGGAACACCGTGACCGAGGGGGCCGGCATCCGGGACGGGGACCTGCCGGACGACCTGACCGCCGCCGAGGCCGGCATGTGGCAGGCCTTCCGCAACGGCACCGTGTACGACCTGAGCAGCGGCGACACGGTCGTCGACGATCCGCACGGCGGGCATCCGTGGGGGCCGGAGCGGACCGTGCGGGCCCGCATCGTGTGCTGGCTGCTGCTGGACGGGCCGCCCGCGCTGGCCGGCCGGGTGGCGGCCCTGAAGCTGGTCGGGGTCCGGATCAGCGGGGTACTGGACCTGGCGGGCGGCACGGTCGATCCGTACGTCGAGCTGCGCGGCTGCCGGTTCGAGCGGGAGGTCCTGCTGCCCGAGGCCCGGTTCACGACCGTACGGCTGGTGGACTGCTCGGTGCCGCGCCTGGAGGCGGCCCGGGTGCACACCGAGGGCGATCTGCACCTGCCGCGCTGCCGCTTCCACAACGGCATCCGGCTGACCGACGCCCGCATCGGCACCGACCTGCTGCTCAACCAGGCCGTCGTGTACCGCGACCGCAGCGGGCGCTCGATCGCGGCGGACGGCATGTCGGTGGGCCAGGACCTCCAGGCCGAGCTGCTGGAGTCGCACGGCGAGCTGAGTCTGCGCGGCGCCAAGATCGGCGTCTCGCTGAGCCTGCGCGGGGCCCGGCTGGCCAACCCCTACACGCGGCGGGCCCTCAACGCCCCGCAGCTGACCGTGGAGCGCTCGCTGTACCTGACCCCGGCCGGCCTCGGGAACCCGATGCTCAGCGGTACCACCCCGGCCCGCGGCACCCGGATCCAGCGCTTCGAGTGCGAGGGCGGGGTCCGCCTGGACGACGGACGGTTCGGCGACGCCGTCGACATGGAGCGGGCCCGTTTCACCCTCACCGACGAGCAGGAACTGTCGCTGCGCCGCGTCCAGACCCCGGAGCTGCGCTTCCTCGGGGAGCGCCCGGCACGCGGCACGGTCGTGCTGTCGGGCGCCCGGATCGTCAACCTGATGGACCGGGCGGACGCCTGGCCGGGCCCCGGCCGGCTGCACATGGGCGGCTTCGCCTACGAGAACCTGGTGCCGCGCGGCCCGTTCCCGCTGGCCGAGCGGCTGGCCTGGGTGTCCGCTGCGACCGCCGAGTACAACCCCGAGCCCTACGAGCGGCTCGCCACCGTGCTCCGGGCGGGCGGCGAGGACGAGGACGCCCGCGAGGTGCTCCTCGCCAAGCAGCGCCGGCGCCGGGAGAGCCTGCCGGTCGCCGCCAAGTTCTGGGGGTACGCGCAGGACTGGACGGTCGCCTACGGGTACCGGCCGGGCCGGGCCGCGGTGTGGATGGCGGTGCTGTGGGCGGCCGGCTCGGTGGCCTTCGCGCACGCCGGTCATCCGCCCATCGAGCGCGGCGAGCATCCGGAGTGGAACCCGACGCTGTTCGCCCTGGACCTGCTGCTCCCGGTGATCGACCTGGGCCAGGTGGGCTTCTGGCAGCTCAAGGGGGGCTGGCAGTGGCTGGCGGCGGCCATGATCCTGCTGGGCTGGATCCTGGCCACGACGGTGGCTGCGGGGGCGACCCGGCTGCTCCGCCGGGGCTGAAGCTTTTTGCCGTTCCTTGACCGAGGACCGTACAACTTTCCCCGAGTTGGCCGGAGACCCTGGCGCCGTTTCGGCGCGCGGCTTTTCAATGGTCGACACCATGGCTCTGCTGCTGCCGTTCCTCCGCGGTTCGCGGATGGCAAGGACCGCACCCCCCACCTCCGGTCCCCCCACCGACGACGAGGTGCTGCTCGACGCGCCCGACGCACGGCTGGGCCCGGCGCTGGTCTCCGCCGCGCGCGGCGAGTACGCGCCGGCCGCCGCGCTGCTCGCCGCCACCCGCGCGGCCGGCGAGTGGGAGCACCGCGACCGCTACACCGCCCGGCTCGCCGCCTTCGCGCACGCCCGCCCGGAGTGGTTCGAGTCCTGGCGGGCCGCCGCCCCGCGCGACCCGGACCGCCTGCTGGTCGACGCCCAGCTGCGGGTGGACCGGGCCTGGCTGTCACCGGCCCGCGCGGAGCTGCTGCGCGGGGTGAGCCCCCTGGTCACGGCGGCGGCCCACGGCGACGACCGCGACCCGGTGCCCTGGCGGATCGCCCTGGACCACGCCCGCGGCTCCCAGGCGGGACCCAAGTACGTCGAGGAACTGTGGGAGGCGGCCATGCGCCGGGCCCCCCACCACTACGGCTGCCATGTGGCGGCCTTGCGCTACCTGGCGTCCTCCTGGCACGGCTCGCACCAGGAGTGCCTGGACTTCGCCGACCGCGCCGCGCAGGACGCGCCGGCCGACTCCCTCGTCCAGGCGCTGCCGGTGCGGGCGGTGTTCGCCTACCTCACCGACGGCTGCGGTCCCGAGCTGCCCCGGGCCCAGCTGGACGCGGCCGCGGACCGGGCGGCGGCGCTCTCCGCCCTGCTGCCCGCGGCTGACCCCTGGCCCGCGGAGCTGCGCAACCTGCTCACCTACGTACTGGTGCGGCTGGAGCGCTCCTCGGACGCCCTGGAGCAGCTGCGGCTGACCGGCCCGTACGCCACGTCGTTCCCCTGGGACCGGTTCTCGGACGACCCGCTCGGGCACTGTCTGCGGGTGCGGGCCGAGCTGCGGAAGCCGTCCGGGCGTCCGATCCCCGGGCACCTCGGACGTGACCGGTCCGAGGACCATTAGGCTCTTGCGTCGTGACCACCGTCCGGCTTCCGCTCTTCCCCCTGAACTCCGTGCTCTTCCCGGGGTTGGTGCTGCCTCTGAACATCTTCGAGGAGCGCTACCGCGCGATGATGCGCACCCTGTCGAAGCTGCCCGACGACGAGCCGCGCCGCTTCGCGGTCGTGGCGATCCGCGACGGCCACGAGGTGGCCCCGAGCGCGCCCGGCATGCCCGATCCGACGGCGCTGCCGCAGCGCGGGCCGGGCGCGGGCTTCGGCCCGGAGCCGATCAAGTCCTTCCACGCGACGGGGTGCGTCGCGGACGCGGCGACGATCCGGGAGCGGGCGGACGGCACCTTCGAGGTGCTGGCGACCGGCACGACCCGGGTGCGGCTGATCTCGGTGGACGCCACGGGCGAGTTCCTGACGGCGGAGCTGGAGGAGCTGCCGGAGGAGCCGGGCGAGGAGGCGGGTGCCCTGGCCGAGGGCGTGCTGCGGGCCTTCCGGAAGTACCAGAAGCGGCTGGCCGGGGCACGGGAGCGCTCGCTGTCGACGGGCGCGGAGCTGCCCGACGAGCCGTCGGTGGTGTCCTACCTGGTCGCGGCGGCGATGATGCTGGACACCCCCACCAAACAGCGCCTGCTCCAGGCCCCCGACACCGCGTCCCGGCTGCGCGACGAACTGAAACTGCTGCGCGCGGAGACGTCGATCATCCGTAACCTGCCCTCCCTGCCGGCCGCGGACCTGACGCGTACGCCGACGAGTCTGAACTGAGCGAGGAGCACAGGATGGCGAAGAAGCAGAAGGCGCAGCCCGGGGGCACTCCGGCGACGGTCGCCCTGACGGCGGCGGGGGTCCCGTTCACCACCCACGCCTACGAGCACGACCCGTCGCACCCCTCCTACGGCGAGGAGGCGGCGCAGGCGATGGGCGTCTCCCCCGACCGGGTCTTCAAGACCCTGGTGGCGGAGGTGGACGGCAAGCTGACGGTGGCGGTGGTCCCGGTGGCGGGGCAGCTGGACCTGAAGGCGCTGGCGACGGCGGCGGGCGGCAAGCGCGCGGTGATGGCCGACCCGACCCTGGCGGAACGCACCACCGGTTACGTCCGGGGCGGCATCTCCCCGCTGGGCCAGCGCAAGAGGCTCCCCACGGTCCTGGACGTCTCGGCGACCGCCCACGCGACGATCTGCGTCTCGGCGGGCCGCCGCGGCCTGGAGATCGAACTCTCCCCCACCGACCTGGCCACGCTCACCACGGCGACCCTGGCCCCCATCGGCCGCGCGTAGCCCCTCGACGAACCCCCCTTTGTCGGTTAAGCAGAGGGAACATGTCGAAGAAGACGCGCAAACGCAAATGGCGCCTGAAAAAGCGCAAAGCCAACCACGGCAGACGCCCCGCCTAGCAGCCCGTCCGGCGCTTGAGGACAAGGCCCTTTCGGGGCCGAAGCGGGGGTCCGGGGGCGGCAGCCCCCGGGTTCGGGACGGGAAGGGGCGGCGGGGGCGAGAGAAGCCCCGCTAAGCCGAAGGCGCCCCGTACCCGTCCTTCCCCCCGTACTGCTGCTCATAGGGATCGGGATCCCGAGGCCCGAACAACCCCGTCAGCCCCAGATGCACCACGAGCGCCACGATGGACCACACCAGCCACGTCCCCTCCGCGTTGAGCTCCAGCGGCGCCGAGAACGTCACCCCCTTGCCGACCTCCTGAGCCCGCGCGATGACGTCCTGCGAGGGACCGAGCCACACTCCGACCCGCCAGGCCAGCAACGACCCCAGGAACCCCCCGACGGCCAGCGCCACCACCAGCGGCACACCCCCGCGCCGCCGCACGAGGAACACCACCAGCGCGCTCACCGCCCCGAAGGCGAGCGCCAGCAGCGTGAAGGTCCCCTCGACACCGATGGCCTGCTCCCCCTCGGTGTCCTTGATGTAGACGACCCAGCCCCCGTCGACCACGTCCCCGACGAGCGGTACCCGCGGCGCCAGCCAGGACCACAGCACCCCGAGCAGCAACCCGGCCGCCGCCACGGCGACCGCGACCACGGCGGCCTCCCGCAGCTCGGTCCGCATCCCGGGCCCGTCGTCCCCGTACGCGGGCGCGGGCCAGTGGGAGGGATGGGGCCCGAGCCCGCCGCCGGGCACGGGAGGCTGCTGCCACGCCGTGTTGGCGGACTGGTCACGCGGCGGAGGAGGCGGAGTCAACGGTGCGGTCACCCTGACATCGTGCCAGGCCCACCCGTGTGACGCGTCACCGGACGGCCGCCCGACGGTACGCCCAGGTGGCCGCGGCGAGCGAGACGACGCCCACCACCCCGCACACGGCGAGGTCACCGAGGACGAGGGCCCAGTCCGGCCGCTCCCCGAAGGTGCGGGAGAACGCCTCCACGCCGTAGGTGGAGGGCAGCAGGTCCCGGGCGAACCGCACCGCCTCGGGCAACCGCTCCGCGGGCAGCACGCCCAGCAGCAGCGCCGCGGACATGCCCAGCTGACCCAGCACGGTCGCGAGTTCGGGCCGCGGGGCGAGCAGCCCCAGCGCGGCGCCGAGCCCGGCGAGCGCCGCCCCGGCCAGCGGGATCACCGCGACCAGCACCCACAGGTGCGTCAGCGGCAGTCCGAAGAGCACGCACCCGAACACGGCCGTGACCACGGTCCCGGGCACGGTGAAGGAGGCGTACGCGCCGGCCGCCCCGAGCACCACGGCGGCGGGCGGCACCGGCAGCGTCGCGTAGTGGTCGAGCCCGCCGCTGGCCCGCAGCTGCCCGAAGTACTGCGCGAGCAGGTTCAGGGCGACGAAGGCGACCACGAGCACCGAGGAACCGGCCACGACGGCTCGCGCCTCGTCCCCACCGTCCACGACCCCCCGCATCAGGATCATGATCCCGACGGACTGGAAGGTCGCCACGAAGAGCAGCGGAATCCGGGCCACCCGCGCGCGCGAGAGCTGCGCCCGGTACACGGCGCACAGCGACGGCCACAGCCGGGCCCGCGGCCCGAGCTCGGCCGCGTCCGTGACGGGCGACTCGTCCGCGGCCCGCACACGGCCCGGCAGGATCTCGGCGGGTACGACACTCACGTGGCGCTGCTCCTCTTCGCTGCGGCGGCAGTCCCGTTCCGTACGAATGCGACGCTGTTTGTACTCAAACCCGGCCCAGTGACGCTCAAGCCTTCACCAGTCCCTGCCGCGCGGCCCCGCCCAGCGCCAGGTAGACGTCCTCCAGGCTGGGGGTGGCGAGGGTGAAGTCGTCGAGGGCGGAGAAGGCGGCCCCGCCGGTGACGGTGGCGACGACCGCGCGGGCCTCCTCGGGCGCCAGCCGCAGCGTCCAGCGGCGGCCCGACTCGATGACCCGGTCCTGGAGCGCGGCCACCTCGGGCACGTGCAGCGGCGGCGTCTCCCGCCACACCAGGTCGACCCGGACCTCCCCGGCGACCGTTTCCTTCAGCCCGGCGGGCGTGTCGCAGGCGATGACCCGGCCGCGGTCGAGCACGGCGACCCGGTCGAGGACGGTCTCGGCCTCGATGACGTTGTGGGTGACGAGGAGCACCGTCGTGCCGTGCTCGGCCCGCCGCCGGTCGACGGCGGACCAGACGGCGCGCCGCGCCACCGGGTCCATACCGGTGGTGGGCTCGTCCAGCACGAGCAGCGGGCGGGCGCCGACGAGCGCGGCGGCGAAGCAGGCCAGCCGCCGCTGTCCGCCGGACAGCTTCTTCAGGGGCCGCCCGGCCAGCTCGGTCAGGCCCAGCTCCTCCAGCACCGCGTCCCGCTCGGCCCGCGCCGCGCGCACCTCCAGGCCGCGCAGGCGGCCGGTGGTCTCGGCGGCGAGGGAGACGGTCAGCTCGTCGAGGGCGGTCGACTCCTGGCCGAGGTAGGCGAGGATCCGCGCGGCCCGCTCCGGGTGCCGCACGATGTCGTGGCCGAGGATCTCCACACTGCCGCGGTCGGGCCGCATCAGCCCGGTGAGCTGCCGTACCAGCGTGGTCTTGCCGGCGCCGTTCGGTCCGAGCAGCCCGAAGATCTCACCGCGCCGGATGTCCAGGCACACGTCGTCGGTGGCCCGTACCTCGGGGGTGGCCGGCGTGCCGCGCCGCGCCCGTACCGCCGGATAGGTCTTGGTCAGCCCGCGCACGGCGCACACGACATCCCCACAGGGCCGAAGTGCCGGTGTCGCGCGCGTACTCACAAGGGATGAGACTACGGGGTCGCGAGGCCGGGCCCGCCCCTGGGGGCGGGGTATGTGCCGTTTCACTCCCCCGCGGGTGCGTGTTCGGCGGCCGTCCGTACATCGATCTCCCGCCAGAACCCGGCCCGGATCGCGTAGCGGTCGTGCTCGTCGATCTGGTCGTCCTTGTGCGCGAGCAGCCCGAACCGGGCCGCGTACCGCAGCAGTTCGCCGTCGATGCGGTGCGGGACGCGCGGGTACATGCCCGAGAGCTTCTGCAGATGGCTCTGGTCGCCGAGGCGCTCCATCCACCGGCGGGCGAACACCTGCCCGACCTCGTAGGGGTCACCCCCGACGGTGGTGATGTCCTCCTCGCGGTCCGCCCACCGCTGCTCCGCCGTGGTGAGCTGGGCGAGCGTCGGCATGGTGGCGATGTCGTGCGGCTCGGCGGCGGTGCCGGGCCGGTCCACCCAGCCCTTGTCGGAGGACCAGCGCAGGGTCGCCCCGGCGGGGTGGGGGGCGGGCTGCGCCCCGGGGCCGCGCAGGGCGGCCAGGTCCTTCGGCGTGGGTACGCCCTTCGGCGCCGGCACCCGCTCGGGCGCGCCGTTCTCCGCCGCCACGTCGGGCTGGCGGTGCTCGCGCTCCTCGGTGGGCCGTTCGGGCGCGGCGAGCGCGGAGTCGGGCAGTGGCGCGGAGAGGATCGCGGCGATCTCGGGCCGCGGCGCGGGCGGCGGCGCGCAGACCCCGCCGAACTCCTTGGCGCGTACGGCCTTGGTGATCCAGGTGCGGTCCAGCACCCGGCGTTCGTCTGCCTCGGCGACGAGGTCCTCGGACTGGTTGTAGTCGCCGTCGGCGGCCTGCACGGCCCACAGGTGCACGGCGACCCCGTGCTCCTTGGCGGCCATCATGCCGGGCAGCAGGTCGCCGTCCCCGGTGACCAGGACGATGTCCGAGCAGGCCCGGTTGCGGGCGAGTTCGGTCAGCTCCGCGTGCATCGCGGCGTCGACGCCCTTCTGGGCCCAGCGTCCGTCGCTGCGGGTCAGCGCGCCGAGCCGTACGGTCACCCGGGGCATCACGCGCAGCCGGCGGTGCTCGGGCTGCGGGACGCGGTCGGGCGCGCCGTCGAACCAGTAGATGCGCAGCAGCGGGCGTTCGGTGTCCGACTCGGCCCGTTCCCGCAGGCCCTGGATGAGGGCGGTGTGGTCGACGGTGATCCGGGACCGGGAGGGCTCCCCGGCCAGGAGGGAGGCGGCGGCCCCGAGCAGATACCCGGCGTCCACCAGGACGATGCAGCGGTCCACGCGATCCACCCTCTTTCCGGGAGGTTTGCTTCGGGCTTCCTTCGAGTCTGCCCGACCGCGCGAAGGTTAACGGCCGGAACTCGATCTTCGGCGTGGCGTTTGGGGGTACCCGGCTCGAACTGCCCTGGTCACGGTCGGTAATGATACGAAATGCGCCCGATGTCAGCCTATGTGAGTCTGGTCGCGGCCCTGGCCCCTAGATCCCCCTCAGGAGGCAGATCACCATGGCCAAGAACAAGAACCGTGACCGAAAGCAGCCGCAGTCCGAGCGCGGGGCGCAGCAGGCCCAGCAGTCCTCGATGGAGGCGCAGGCCGAGCAGCGGATGTCCCAGGTGACTCCGGGCGACATCGCGCGCAAGGGCAAGCAGAAGAAGTTCGGTCACAACTGACATCTTCATAACGGGCCTTTTGAAGCCCAGGCACAGGACGAGGGGCGCACCCGCGAACGGATGCGCCCCTCTCGTACGTGCCGCCCTGTGCGTGGCGGCGGCCGCTCAGCCGGCCAGGCAGGACGGGCCGAGCAGCACCTTCAGGTCGCCGAAGAGCGCCGGGTCGGGCTTGACCCGGTGCCGGTCCAGGCGCAGGACCGTCGTCCTGGTCGGGCCCTGGAGCTTGATGCGGACCTCGCTGTCGCCCTTGTGGTGGCTGAGGATCTCACCGAGGCGGCTGACCATCGGCGGGGTGACCTTGACCGCGGGGATGGTCAGGACGACCGGGGCGTTGGTGCCGGCGTTGGACAGGTCCGGGACCTGGAGTTCCATGGCGACCAGCCGCGGCACGTCCTCGCGCTTGTCCAGGCGGCCCTTGACGAACACGACCGCGTCCTCGACGAGCTGCGTCGAGACGAGCTGGTAGGTCGCGGGGAAGAACATGCACTCGATGGACCCGGCGAGGTCCTCGACGGTGGCGATGGCCCAGGCGTTGCCCTGCTTGGTCATCTTGCGCTGGAGGCCGGAGATGATGCCGCCGATGGTGACGACCGCGCCGTCCGCGTGCTCGCCGCCGGTGAGCTGGGAGATGCCCGCGTCCGCCTTGTCCGACAGCACGTGCTCCAGGCCGAAGAGCGGGTGGTCGGAGACGTAGAGGCCGAGCATCTCCCGCTCCTGGGCGAGCAGGTAGGTCTTGTCCCACTCGTCGGTGGTGAACTCCACGTCCAGTCCGAAGCCGGGCTCGTCGTTCTGCTCGTCGCCCATGCCGCCGAACAGGTCGAACTGGCCCTCGGCCTCCTTGCGCTTGACCGCGACCACGTTGTCGATCATCGGTTCGTACTGCGCGGTCAGGCCCTTGCGGGTGTGCCCCAGGGTGTCGAAGGCGCCGGCCTTGATCAGCGACTCGGTGGTGCGCTTGTTGCAGGCGGCGGCGTCGATCTTGTCGAGGTAGTCGGGGAAGGAGGAGTACTTCCCCTTGGCCTTGCGGCTCTTGATGATCGACTCGACGACGTTGGAGCCGACGTTGCGGACGGCCTCCAGGCCGAAGAGGATCACGTCGTCGCCCTGGGCGGCGAAGTTGTGCACCGACTCGTTGACGTTCGGCGGGAGCACCCGGATGCCCATGCGGCGGCACTCGTTGAGGTAGATCGCCGACTTGTCCTTGTCGTCCTTGACGGAGGTCAGCAGCGCTGCCATGTACTCGGCGGGGTGGTTGGCCTTGAGGTAGGCGGTCCAGTACGAGACGAGTCCGTACGCGGCCGAGTGGGCCTTGTTGAAGGCGTAGCCGGCGAACGGGACCAGCACGTCCCACAGGGCCTGGATGGCCTCGTCGCTGTAGCCGTTCTTCTGGGCGCCGGCCTGGAAGATGGTGAAGTTCTTCGCCAGCTCCTCGGGCTTCTTCTTGCCCATCACGCGGCGGAGGATGTCGGCCTCGCCGAGCGAGTACCCGGCGATGATCTGGGCGGCCTTCTGCACCTGCTCCTGGTAGACGATCAGGCCGTAGGTGACGGCGAGGACCTCTTCGAGGGGTGCCTCCAGCTCCTTGTGGATCGGGGTGATCTCCTGGAGCTTGTTCTTGCGCAGCGCGTAGTTGGTGTGCGAGTCCATGCCCATCGGGCCGGGACGGTAGAGCGCGGAGACGGCGGAGATGTCCTCGAAGTTGTCGGGCTTCATCAGGCGCAGCAGCGAGCGCATGGGGCCGCCGTCGAACTGGAAGACGCCGAGGGTCTCACCGCGCTGGAGGAGTTCGAAGGTCGTCGGGTCGTCGAGCGGCAGGGCCAGCAGGTCGAGGTCGATGCCCTTGTTGGACTTCACCATCTTGACGGCGTCGTCCATGATCGTCAGGTTGCGCAGGCCGAGGAAGTCCATCTTCAGCAGGCCCAGCGACTCGCACTGCGGGTAGTCCCACTGCGTGATGGTCACGCCGTCGGTGTGCCGCACCCAGATCGGGGCGTGGTCGACGATGGGCTCGCTGGACATGATGACGCCGGCGGCGTGCACGCCCATCTGCCGGACCAGTCCCTCGACGCCCTTGGCGGTGTCGATGACCTTCTTGACGTCCGGCTCGTTCTCGTACATCGCGCGGATCTCGCCGGCCTCGCTGTAGCGCGGGTGCGAGGGGTTGGTGATGCCGTCGAGGTCGATGCCCTTGCCGAGGACGTCGGCGGGCATGGCCTTGGTGAGGCGGTCGCCCATGGCGTACGGGTAGCCCAGGACGCGCGCGGAGTCCTTGATGGCGTTCTTGGCCTTGATCTTGCCGTAGGTGCCGATCATGGCGACCTTGTCGGAGCCGTACTTCTCCGTCACGTACCTGATCACCTCGACGCGCCGACGCTCGTCGAAGTCGATGTCGACGTCGGGCATGGAGATGCGCTCGGGGTTGAGGAAGCGCTCGAAGATCAGGCCGTGCGGGATGGGGTCGAGGTCGGTGATGCCCATGGCGTAGGCGACGATCGAGCCGGCCGCGGAGCCTCGGCCGGGGCCGACCGCGATGCCCTGGCTCTTGGCCCACATGATGAAGTCGGCGACCACGAGGAAGTAGCCCGGGAAGCCCATCGAGATGATGGTGTCCATCTCGTACTCGACCTGCTTCATGCGGTCGTCCGGGATGCCGTCCGGGAAGCGGCGGTGCATCCCGCGCATGGTCTCCTCGCGGAACCAGGAGACCTCGGTGTACCCCTCGGGGATGTCGAACCTGGGCATGAGGTTCTTCTCGACGAACATGCCCGAGGTGTCGACCTGCTCGGCCACCAGGAGGGTGTTGGCGCAGCCCTCCTGCCAGGCGTCCGAGGAGTCGATGGCGTACATCTCGTCCGTCGACTTCAGGTAGTACCCGGAGCCGTCGAAGCGGAAGCGGTCGGGGTCGGAGAGGTTCTTGCCGGTCTGGATGCACAGCAGCGCGTCGTGGGCGGTCGCCTCGTGCGCGTAGGTGTAGTGCGAGTCGTTCGTCACCAGCGGCGGGATGCCGAGCTTCTTGCCGATCTCCAGCAGGCCGTCGCGGACCCGGCGCTCGATCTCGATGCCGTGGTCCATCAGCTCCAGGAAGTAGCGGTCCTTGCCGAAGATGTCCTGGTACTCGGCGGCCGACTTCAGGGCCTCGTCGTACTGGCCCAGGCGCAGCCGGGTCTGGAGTTCGCCGGAGGGGCAGCCGGTGGAGGCGATGAGCCCCTCGGACCACTGGGAGATGGTCTCCTTGTCCATCCGGGGCCACTTCTGGAGCCAGCCCTCGGCGTAGGCGTCCGAGGACAGCTTGAAGAGGTTGTGCAGACCGGTGGAGTTCGCCGCCCAGATCGTCTTGTGGGTGTAACCGCCGGAGCCGGAGACGTCGTCCCGCTTCTGGTGCGGCTGGCCCCACTGGATCTTGCGCTTGTTGCGCCGGGACTCGGGGGCGACGTACGCCTCGATGCCGATGATCGGGGTGACCCCGGCCTTCTTCGCCGAGTGGAAGAAGTCATAGGCGCCGTGCAGGTTGCCGTGGTCGGACATGGCGATGTGGGTCATGCCCATCTCGTTGCACGCGTCGAACATGTCCTTGAGCCGCGCGGCACCGTCCAGCAGCGAGTACTGGGTGTGGACGTGCAGGTGCGTGAACGGCGGCTTTGACACGGCTGCGGCCTCCAAGGCGAACGAACGACTACGGATGTCCGACCGGCTGCGGACAGTCTGGGGGACAGCGTCGAAGTCTAAGCCTCGGCACTGACACACGCCGGGCACTCGCGCGTACCTTCGTGCGTTGGAGACGGCAGAGACGCTGTCGTACATGCACTGCACCAGGAGGCACCCAGCGATGTCGGTCCCGAAGCTCAGCGACGAGCAGCGCGGCGAGGAGATCCTCGCCGTCTTCGACACCGCGTTCGGCGAGCTCCTGGCCGCCGACCCGGCCGCGTTCCGCGTGAAGTTCCGGAAGATGGCGGCCTCCGCGTTCGCCTTCTACCGGGGTACGGCGTGCCTCTTCTACCACGACCAGGACACGGCGAACGGGGACGGCGGCTCGCGCATATACAGCGGCCCGTTCCTGGACGAGCGCACCTCGCGCGTGTGGATCCACGGCGATCTGCACGCCGAGAACTTCGGCACGTACATGGACTCCACCGGACGCCTGATCTTCAACGTCAACGACTTCGACGAGGCCTACGTCGGCCCCTTCACCTGGGACCTCAAGCGCTTCGCCGCCTCGGTGGCGCTCATCGGGTACGCGAAGGCGTTCAGCGACGAGCAGATCACCGACCTGGTCCAGGTGTACGCGGGCGCGTACCGGGAGCGGATCCACTCCCTGGCGACCGGCGCCAAGAGCGACGAGGTGCCGCCGTTCACCCTGGACACCGCCGAGGGTCCGCTGCTGGACGCGCTGCGCGACGCCCGCGCGCTGACCCGGTTCGGGCTGCTGGACTCGATGACGGAGATCCGCGACTTCGAGCGCCGGTTCGCCCCGGGCGGCGGCTCCATCGAGCTGGACGCGGCCACCCGCTACAAGGTCCTCTCCGCCTTCGACGGCTACCTGGAGACACTGCCGGAGTCGTCCCTGGCCCGGCCGGACTCCTACCGGGTCAAGGACGTCGTCGGCCGCCGCGGCATCGGTATCGGCTCGGCGGGGCTGCCCTCGTACAACATCCTGCTGGAGGGCAACAGCGACGCCCTGGAGAACGACGTCGTGATCTACATCAAGCAGGCGCAGACCCCGGCGGTCTCCCGGCACATCACCGACCCGGCGATCCGGGACTACTTCCAGCACGAGGGCCACCGCACGGTGATCTCCCAGCGCGCCCTCCAGCAGCACGCGGACCCGTGGCTCGGCTGGACCGAGCTGGACGGCGCCGGGCAGCTGGTCGCGGAGGTCTCGCCGTACGCCGTGGACCTCGACTGGAGTGACATCGACGACACCGAGGAGATCGCGGGGGTCGTCGCGGACCTCGGCCGGGCGACGGCGACGATGCACGCGGCGGCGGACGACACCTCCGGCGAGTCCCTGGTGCCGTTCTCCACCGAGCGGGCCATCGACGCCGCCATCGCGGCCGACGAGGACGGCTTCGCCGAGCTGCTGGTGGACTTCGCGCACGGGTACGGCGCCCGCGCCCGCACCGACCACCAGATCTTCGTGGACCTGTTCCGCAACGGCCGGATCCCGGGTCTGTGAGGACGGGTACCTGACGGCGGGTCCCTCACGACGGGGGTGTTCACAGGGACCCTTTAGGGGTCCCTTACACCCCTCCGTGACAGACTCTCCAGCGCTATGGACATATCCGGGACTTCGATGCGAGCGCTCCGCGCGGCGCTGTTCACGGCACTCGTCGTGACGCTCAGCACCGCGTCGCACGTGCTGCTGTCCCGGGCCCCGCTGCCGCTGAACACCGTGGCCCTGGTCGCCGCCACGGTGTTCGCCGTCTCTTATCTACTGGCCGGGCGGGAGCGCGGCTTCGGGCGGATCGCCGCGCTGCTGATCCCGCTGGAGCTGGCCGCGGACACCCTCTTCACCACCGGCCAGCACGTCTGTTACGGCGCCGCCGGCGGTCCGGTCACCGGCCCCCTGCGCTCGGTCGGCCTGGACGTGCTGTGCGGCGACGGCACCCGGGTCGGCACCGCGCTGACCGCGGCCGGCGAGAAGGCCGGCACCGACCGGCTCGCCGCCCTGGTCGCCCACGCCGACCCCAGGACTGCCTGGCTGCTGCTGGGCGCGCACCTCACCGTCGGACTGCTCGCCGCCGCCTGGCTGCGCCGCGGTGAGCGCGCCCTGGCCCAGCTGCTGCGCGCGGTCGCGGCCACCACCTTCCGGCCGCTGCTGCTCGCGGTCGCCGCCGTGGCGGTCCGGCCGGCCCGTTCGGTCCGCCGGCCGGCGCACCCCCGCCGCCGTACCACGGCCGCCCGTGAGCGGCTGCTCGTGCACTCCCTGGGACGGCGTGGACCGCCCCGCTCGGCCGTTCTCGCCTGAGCACACCACCGGGACGACCGGTCCACCACCCGTATGTATTCCGCACACACACGTGTGCGCATCCCCATGGAGAAGACAGCTATGAGCAAGCGGAACAGCCAGGCGGCGAAGACGGCGGCGCGCGAGCGGCTGCGCGCCGAGCGTGAGCGCGAGGCGAAGAAGGCCAAGGCCAAGCGGCAGATCGTGGTGGCCTGTTCGGTCGTCGGTGTGCTGGCGGCGGCCGGCGGCATCGGCTACGCCGTCGTCCAGGCGAACAAGCCCGGCCACTGGGAGGCCGTGCAGGACGAGAAGGTCGTCACCCCGGCCAACACGACCGGCACGAACGGCACCACCGTCGTCATCGGCGAGGACAGCGCCAAGAAGACCCTCAAGATCTACGAGGACCCGCGCTGCCCGATCTGCGCCTCCTTCGAGCAGACGGTCGGCTCGACCGTCGACAAGGACGTCGAGGACGGCAAGTACAAGATCCAGTTCGTCGGCGGCACCTTCCTCGACGGCGACCAGCTGGGCGACGGCAAGATCGGCAGCAACGGCGAGGGCTCCAAGAACGCGATGAGCGCCCTCGGCGCCGCGCTGAACGTCAGCGGCGAGGCCTTCCTCCAGTACAAGACGGCGCTGTACTCGGAGAAGTGGCACCCGGAGGAGTCGGACGACAAGTTCAAGGACGACGACTACCTGATCGAGATCGCGAACACCGTCGACGCGCTGAAGAACAACACCAAGTTCCAGAACGCGGTGAAGAACGGCACCTACGACGCCTGGGCGCTGGCCATGTCGAAGACCTTCGACACCAACAAGGACAACGTCACCGGCACCCCGAGCCTCGTGATGGACGGCAAGATGCTCACCACCGAGCAGGGCAACCCGCCGCTGACGGTGGACGAGTACACCACGCTGGTGAACGCGGCCCTGAAGGGCTGAACCGGCCCCGGCGGCCGAACCGGAGCCGAAGAGCGGGCGAACTTTCGCGAGTTCGCCCGCTCTCGTGCGTACCGCTCAGTAACCTGATGGCTCGTGACCAGACGAGACAGATCCAACGAGCCGCTCAACACCCTTTCCCCGCGCCGCCGTACGGTCGTGAAGGCCGCGGCGGCGACCGCTGTCCTCGCCGGCCCCCTCGCCACCGCGCTGCCCGCCGGCGCCGCCGACCGGGCGCCCGCCTTCCTGCACGGCGTGGCCTCCGGCGACCCGCTGCCCGACGGCGTGCTGCTGTGGACCCGGGTGACCCCGGTGCCGGAGGCGATACCCGGCTCCGGGCTCGGTCCGGACACCGAGGTCGGCTGGGCCGTGGCCACCGACAGGGCCTTCACGAACGTCGTCGCCCAGGGCTCCACCCGGGCCACCGCCGCCGCCGACCACACCGTCAAGGCCGACATCCGCGGGCTGCGGCCCGCCACCGACTACTGGTTCCGCTTCTCGGCCGGCGGCACCACCTCCCCGGCGGCGCGCACCCGCACCGCGCCGGCGGCGGACGCGGCCGTGACGGGCCTGCGCTTCGGCGTGGTCTCCTGCGCCAACTGGGAGGCCGGCCACTTCTCCGCGTACCGCCATCTCGCGGCCCGCGGCGACCTCGACGCCTGGCTGCACCTGGGTGACTACATCTACGAGTACGGCACCGGCGAGTACGGCACCCGCGACACCGTCGTACGGGCCCACGACCCGGCCCACGAGATCCTCACCCTCGCCGACTACCGCACCCGGCACGGGCGTTACAAGACCGACCCCGATCTCCAGGCGCTGCACGCGGCCGCGCCCTGCGTGGCGATCTGGGACGACCACGAGATCGCCAACGACGCCTGGTCCGGCGGTGCCGAGAACCACACCGAGGGCGCCGAGGGCACCTATGCGGCCCGTCAGGCCGCCGCCAAGCAGGCCTACTTCGAGTGGATGCCGGTCCGTCCCGCCGTCGCCGGCACCACCTACCGGCGGCTGCGCTTCGGGAAGCTCGCCGACCTCTCCCTGCTGGACCTGCGGTCCTTCCGCTCGCAGCAGGTCTCCGTCGGCAACGGCGACGTGGACGACCCGGAGCGCACGCTCACCGGACGCGCCCAGCTGGACTGGCTGAAGGCGGGCCTGTCGGCCTCCGACACCACCTGGCGGCTGGTCGGCAACTCGGTGATGGTCGCGCCCTTCGCCATCGGCTCGCTCACCGCCGACCTCCTCAAGCCCCTCGCCGAACTGCTCGGGCTGCCCAAGGAGGGCCTCGCCCTCAACACCGACCAGTGGGACGGCTACACGGACGACCGCCGTGAACTCCTCGCCCACCTGCGCTCGAACGCCATCCGCAACACCGTGTTCCTGACCGGCGACATCCACATGGCGTGGGCCAACGACGTCCCCGTGAACGCCGGTACGTACCCGCTGTCCGCCTCGGCGGCCACCGAGTTCGTGGTCACCTCGGTGACCTCCGACAACCTCGACGACATCGTGAAGGTCCCCGAGGGCACGGTCTCCGCGATCGCCGCACCGGTCATCAGGGCCGCCAACCGGCACGTCCACTGGGTCGACACCGACCGGCACGGCTTCGGTGTCCTCGACATCACCGCGGCCCGCGCTCAGATGGACTTCTACGTGCTGTCCGACCGCACCAAGGCCGACGCCACGGCGGCCTGGGCCCGTTCGTACCGCACCCGCACCGGTACCCAGAAGGTGGAGCGCACCTACGACCCGGTGTGATCCGGCCGCTGCGCTACCCGAGCGAGTCGAGGAAGCCGAGCGCCACCCGCCAGGTGGCCTCGGCGGCCTCGGCGTCGTAGTCCGGCAGGTCGGGGTCGGTGTACAGGTGACCGGCCCCGGCGTACCGGTAGATCTCCACGTCCGCGCCGGCCCGGCCCATCTGGAGGTACCAGGCGCTCAGCCAGTCGTCCGTCTCGTAGGGGTCCGGCTCGGCGACGTGCAGCTGCACCGGCAGGTCGTCGACCGACGCGTTCGGCGCGATGTCCGAGGTGCCGTGCAGGAGCAGCAGACCGCGCGCCTTGTCGTCACCGAGGGCGAGGGTCTGGGCGATGGAGGCGCCGAGCGAGAACCCGGCGTAGACCAGGCCCCGTTCGGAATAGGGGGCGGCGGCCAGCACGGCCCGCCTGAGCAGTTCGTCCTTGCCGATCTCGTCCTGGGCGGCCATGCCCTCCTCGACCGTGTCGAACGTACGGCCCCCGTAGAGGTCCGGCGTCCAGACCTCGTGTCCGGCCTCGCGCAGCCGCTCCGCCGCCAGGCCCACCGCGGGGCGCGGACCGAAGGTCGAGTGAAAGAGCATGATGTTCATGAGGCCATGGTGCCAGCCGGGTCCGGCGGCGCCGTGTCCGGCGTCTCAGGGGATCACATGTTCAGGACCCCCGGATCACGGTTACGTTCGAAGGCATGGAGAACGTACTCCGACCACTGATCGTGATCGGCGGCTCGGTCCTGCTCACCCTGCTCATCGGCTGGGTGACCGACCTGCTGCTGAGCAAGGCCGACCGCCGGCACTCCGAGACACCCCTGTGGGGTCTGCTGCGCCAGGCCCGGGTCCCCTACCAGCTGGTGCTGTGCGCGGCCCTGCTGAGGGGCTCCTACGACTCGGCGAAGGTGCTGGAGGAACACCGGATCGGGATCGGCCAGACGCTGACGCTGGTGCTGATCGGCTCGACAGCCTGGCTGGTCATCCGGATCGCGGCGGCGATCGTGGAGACGACGTACAGCCGCTACGCCCGCGCCTCCCGCGACGCGGCCCGGGTCAGGCGGGTGCGCACGCAGGTGACCCTGATCACCCGGGTGGTGGCGGCCGTCGTCGGGGTGGTCGCGGCGGCCGCGATGCTGCTGACGTTCCCCGCGATGCGGGCGGCCGGTGCCTCGCTGCTGGCCTCCGCGGGCCTCATCGGCATCGTCGCGGGTGTGGCCGCGCAGTCGACGCTGAGCAATATGTTCGCCGGGTTCCAGATCGCCTTCGGCGACATGGTCCGCATCGGCGACACCGTGGTGGTGGACGGGGAGTGGGGCACGGTCGAGGAGATCACCCTGACCTTCCTGACGGTGCGGACCTGGGACGAGCGCCGGATCACGATGCCGGTGTCGTACTTCACCTCGAAACCGTTCGAGAACTGGTCCCGCGGCGGCGCCCAGATGACCGGCATCGTCTACTGGCACCTCGACCACTCGGCCCCGATGGACCTGATGCGCGAGCAGCTCCGCGACATCCTGCGCGAGTGCCCCGCCTGGGACGGCCGCTCCTGCAACCTCACGATCACCGACTCCACCCCGAACACCGTCCAGGTGCGTGCCCTGGTGACGGCGAAGGACGCCGACGACATCTGGACGGTCCGGGTGACGGTCCGCGAGCGGATGATCACCTGGCTCTCGCAGCACCACCCGTACGCCCTCCCCCGGGTCAACACCGCGGACGCGGCCCTGCCCCCGGGCGTACCCGGCCCCCTCCGCTCACCGGACGGCGCTCCCTCGCGCCGCGTCCACGAGCCGCCGCGCACGGGGCGCTGAGAGCCGCGGGACGCTGAGAGCCGCGGGGCACCCCGGTCGGGCCGGGGGCGGCGCCCCGCGGCCGGTCTCACCGCAGACTGCGCACGTCGAGATGGCGCAGCACCCGGTCCACCACCTCCGGGTCGGCCCCCGGCTCACTGCGCGCCGCCAGCACCTCGTGCCGCGCCGCGCTCAGCATCTCCTTCTGGATCCGACGCAGCCGCTTGACCGTGCGCCGCACGTCCCGGCGCTCCTCGTCGCCCAGATCCGGGGAGATCCGAACCCCGATCTCGAAGGCCCGCCGCATCATCTGCTCGGCCAGCTCGTCGGGCAGGTCCTCCACCGCCTCGATCTCCCTGAGCCGCTGCTTGGCCGCCCGCGCCGCGCGCACCGCCAGCTCCTTCTCGAACTCCTTCTCCCGTGCCGTGTCCGCCCGCACCCCGAGCCGCTTGACCAGCCACGGCAACGTCAGCCCCTGCACCACCAGCGTCGCCATGATCACCCCGAAGGCGACGAAGACGATCTCGTCGCGGTCGGGGAACGCGGACCCGTCGTCCACCTCCAGCGGGATCGCCAGCGCCAGCGCGACCGACGCGACCCCGCGCATCCCCGACCACCACATCACGACGGTCTCCCGCCAGGTCATCGGGATGTCCTCGTCGTAGTCGCGCCGGGCGTGCATCCGCTTGGTCAGCCAGGTCGCCGGCAGCAGCCACAGCAGCCGCACCAGCACCACGACGCCCGCCACCGCCGCCGCCCAGCCCAGCAGCTCGCCCCAGCGCCCCGAGGCGGTCCGTACGGCGTTGTGCAGCTCCAGGCCGATCAGCCCGAAGGCGACGCCGGTGACGAGCGTGTCGACGACGTTCCAGACCGTGCTCCCGGCGAGCCGGGTCATCACGTCGTCCGCGTCGGTGGCGTACTCCGCCAGGAACAGCGCGGTGACCAGCACGGCCAGCACCCCGGAACCGTGCAGCTCCTCCGCCAGCACGTAGGAGGCGTAGGGGACCAGCAGGGTCAGCCCGATCTGGAGGGTCGGGTCCCCGAGCAGGCCCATCAGCCGGTTGGCCCCCCAGCCCAGGACGAGCCCGACGACCAGCGCCACCACGGCGGAGAGCAGGAAGTCGAGCCCGGCCTGCCAGAACGAGAAGCTTCCGCTGACGACGGCCGCGATGGCCACGTGGTAGAGCACGATCGCGGTGACGTCGTTGAACAGCCCCTCGCCCTCCAGGATGGACACCAGCCGGCGCGGCAGCCCGAGCTGTCCGGCGACGGCGGTGGCGGCGACCGGGTCGGGCGGCGCGACCAGGGCGCCGAGCGCGAAGGCGGCGGCGAGCGGCAGACCGGGGATCACCGCGTCCGCGACGGCGGCCACGCACAGGGTGGTCACGAAGACCAGCGCGACGGCCAGCAGCAGGATGGGGCGCACATTGGCCGCGAACTGCCGCCAGGAGGTCCGCCGCACCGCGGCGTACAGCAGCGGCGGCAACAGCAGCGGCAGGATCAGCTCGGGCGGCACCTCGACATTGGGCACGAACGTCGGCAGCGCCAGCGCCATCCCCAGCAGGGTCATCAGCACCGGCGACGGCAGCCCGAGCCGCTCCCCGACCGGAACGCTGACCACGGCCCCGAGCAACAGGACGAACAACAGGGCCAGCTGGTCCACGATCGGCGCTCCGGCGAGGTCGGCGTCCACAGGGCAGGGCCCAAGCCTGCCACGGCACCGTCCTCACCAGTGCCTTGGGCGCCCTGGGCTACACCGCGCGGCGCATCGCCCGGTGCGGGATGCCCGCGTCGGGGAACTCCGGCCCGTACGCCTCGTAGCCGAGCCGCTCGTAGAAGCCCAGCGCGTGGGTCTGCGCGTGCAGGTCGACCGCGGCGAGTCCACGCGCGCGTGCCGCGTCCTCGACGGCCCGCACCAGCGCGGCACCGATACCCAGACCGCGCGCCTCCTTCGACACCGCGAGCCTGCCCAGCGAGCCCACGGACGGGTCGCCGCCGACCTTCGCCGAGGCGGCCTCGCCGTGCAGCAGACGGCCCGCGCCGAGCGGCACTCCGTCCTCCCGCACCGCCAGGACGTGCACGGCGACGGCGTCGTAGGCGTCGTACTCGATCTCCTCGGGCACGCCCTGCTCGCCGACGAAGACCTCCCGGCGCACCGCGAAGCACAGCGCCCGGTCGGCGTCCTCGGCGGCGACACGCACGGAGTACGACGGGACCGTCATCCGTAGGTCTCCTCGCGCACCTGGTCCAGCGCCTGCTGGAGGTCGTCGGGGTACTCGCAGGAGAACTCCGCCCACTGCCCGTCCCCGGGGTGCTCGAAGCCGAGCCGGACGGCGTGCAGCCACTGCCGGGTCAGCTTCAGCCGCTTGGCGAGGGTGGGGTCCGCGCCGTAGGTCAGGTCGCCGACACAGGGGTGGCGGTGGGCGGCCATGTGGACGCGGATCTGGTGGGTGCGGCCGGTCTCCAGCTTCACGTCGAGCAGGGAGGCCGCGCGGAACGCCTCGATCAGGTCGTAGTGCGTGACGGACGGCTTGCCCTCGGCGGTGACCGCCCACTTGTAGTCGTGCTGGGGGTGCCGGCCGATGGGCGCGTCGATGGTGCCGCTGGTCGGATCGGGGTGCCCCTGGACGAGCGTGTGGTACCGCTTGTCGACCGTGCGCTCCTTGAACTGGCGCTTGAGCGAGGTGTAGGCGCGCTCGGACTTGGCGACGACCATCAGACCCGAGGTGCCGACGTCGAGCCGGTGCACGATGCCCTGCCGCTCGGCGGCACCGGAGGTGGAGATCCGGTACCCGGCGGCGGCGAGCCCGCCGATGACGGTCGGCCCGGTCCAGCCCGGCGACGGATGCGCGGCCACGCCGACCGGCTTGACGATGACGACCACGTCCTCGTCGTCGTGCACGATCTCCATGCCCTCGACCGGCTCGGCCACGATCTGCACCGGCGCGGCCGCCTGCGGCATCTCGACCTCCAGCCAGGCCCCGCCGCTCACCCGCTCCGACTTGCCGACGACCGTGCCGTCGACCAGCACCTTGCCCGCCGCGGCGAGCTCCGCGGCCTTGGTACGGGAGAAGCCGAACATGCGGGAGATGGCGGCGTCGACGCGCTCGCCCTCCAGGCCGTCCGGCACGGGCAGGGTACGGATCTCGGGAATCGTGCTCACCCGTCGAGTATGCCGGACGGGTGAGCCGGTCCCGCACCCGCGCTCAGTCCTTGTGGACGGTGCCGTCCGGGTCGAGCCCCTTGAAGGACAGCAGCACGATCAGGATGCCGCCGCACACGATCGCCGAGTCCGCCAGGTTGAAGACGGCGAAGTGCTTGGGTGCGATGAAGTCCACGACCGCGCCCTCGAAGACACCCGGGGACCGGAAGATCCGGTCGGTGAGGTTGCCCAGCGCACCGCCGAGCAGCAGGCCGAGGGCGATGGCCCAGGGCAGGCTGTAGAGCTTGCGGGCGAGCCGGGCGATCACCACGATCACCGCGGCCGCGATCACCGTGAAGATCACGGTGAAGGCCTCGCCGAAGCCGAAGGCGGCGCCGGCGTTCCGGATCGCCTCGAACTTCAGCCAGTCCCCGATGATCTCGATGGGCTCGTGGTGCTCCAGCTCTGCCACCACGATCATCTTGCTGATCAGGTCGAGGGCGTACGCGAAGGCGGCCACCGCGAACAGCACGGCGATCCGGCGCCTGCCCCGGGGAGGCGCCTCGCCGGCCGGCGTCTCGCCGTTCCCCTGCCCGTTCGGCCCGGATGACTGCTCCGGCTCGGCCTCAGCCCCGTCCGGGGATTCCGGCGTACCGATGATGCGCTCCGCCTCTGCCACGTGAGTCCCTCAACCTAGGTACCTGACTGAGGACGAGGGTACGGCACGCCCGATCGGGCCCTCAGTACCGGCGTTCCTGCTTCTGCTTGCAGGCCACGCACAGCGTCGCGCGCGGGAACGCCTGCATACGGGCCTTGCCGATGGGGTTGCCGCAGCTCTCGCAGAGACCGTACGTGCCCGCGTCCAGCCGCTCCAGGGCCCGTTCGGTCTGGGTGAGCATCTCCTGGGCGTTGGCGGCCAGCGCCAGCTCGTGCTCGCGCGTGATGTTCTTCGTGCCGGTGTCGGCCTGATCGTCGCCGGCGCCGTCCCCCGAGTCCCGCATCAGGCCGGACAGGGCCCGCTCGGAGGAGGTGATCTCGGCCCGCAGGCGCGCCTCCTCGGACTCCAGCTCGGCGCGGGCCTCGGCGACCTCCTCGGGGGTCCAGGGGTCCTCACCGGGCCGTACCGCGAGCTCCCCCGGCTGCGCCGTCGCGGAGGCGCGCGCCTGGGGAACGCCGGACTTCGCCGCCGTGGCCGTGCCAGGAGTCTTCTTCGCAACCACTGTCGTGGCTCCCGTCTGCTCCGCGGCCTGCGCCGCGCCCGCCTTCTTGGCCGTGCTCTTCCTGACCGCGCGCTTCTTCGCCGTGCTCTTCCCGGCCGCCGTGGTTCTCTCGGCCGACGTGCTCTTCTCGGCCGTGC